>JAISUW010000014.1 GCA_031271865.1 Oscillospiraceae bacterium | reverse complement strand
CTGTGCATGGAACTGTGGGACTTTGCCAACCGCAGCGAAGCACTCACTTGGCAGCGGAGTCTTTGGCTGGGTGCGCTGCTGTTTCTGACCTGCTTCTGGCAGAAGAACGGTTTATATGTCGTGCTGCTGACCCTGCCTTTTATCCTATGGATTCTGCGGCGGCGATGGAAACAGCTGCTGTGCGCGGGCGGTGTGCTGCTGCTGCTTACCGGGATATACCGAGGACCCATGTTCTCTGCGTTGGATGTCAGCCCCGGTCCCATGCACGAGGCGTTCTCCATTCCGGCGCAGCAGATAGCGCGGGTTGTCCGCTATCACGCAGAGGAGTTAGATTCGGCTCTGTTGGAGGAGATCGAACACTATATGCCGTCTATGGGGCAAACGCCGGACGCCGACTACCTGCCGCTGCTGGCCGACCCCGCCAAGAACCGCCTGAGCGATGCTGTCCTGCGCGAGGACTTGGGCGGCTTCCTGCGGCTTTGGGCAAAACTGCTGCCCCGCTACCTCGGGGAGTATGTAATGGCTTTCCTCTTGCTGAAATACGGCTATTGGTATCCGGGGGCGCGGGCGGTATTTGACCATGGGGGGACGCAAGCAACCGAATACTACGACACCCATCCGTGGTTCCCCGCGCTGCGGACGGCTGTGAATTCCGCGCACAACTTGGCAATGCGCATCCCAATCTTTGGGATGATAGAGAGCTGCGGGCTGTTTGTGTGGTCGGCACTTTTGGCGGCCGGGCTTCTGCTCTATCGCAGGAAAGGGAAACTTGTCCTGCCGTTTGTGTTACTGGGCTTCCTGTTCCTAACAACCATCGCCTCCCCGGTGAACCTGGAGTACAGATACATCTTCGGGTTTTATACGGCTGTGCCGTTCTTAGTGCCGACGGCGGTTTTCGGCACAAAGAAAGAGGAGGGTACCCATGGATAAGATAGCCGTCATCATCCCCTGCTACAACGAGGAGCAAACCATCGCCGCCGTGGTGAAAGACTACAGGCAAGCCTTGCCCGAGGCAGTGATATATGTCATAGACAACAACTCCCGGGACAACACTGCCGCCGCGGCACGGGAGGCGGGAGCCATCGTCCGCAGGGAGAGTGCGCAGGGGAAAGGTCATGTCCTGCGCCGCGCCTTTCGGGAAATAGATGCCGAGGTCTACCTGACTACGGACGGGGACGGCGCATTCTCCGCCGATTCTGCGCCGGAATTTTGCCGCTTGGTGCTGGAGGAGAACTACGACATGGTCATCGGCGACAGGCATTCCGCAAACTACGCCGAAACGGAGAAGCGGGCGTTCCACGGTGCGGGCAATCGCTTGGTGCGCTGGGCAATCAATACCGCTTTCCGTACAAACCTGCCGGATATCATGAGCGGCTTGCGGGCGTACAGCTATACTTTCGTGAAGACACTGCCCATTGTGGTGGCGGGCTTTGAGATCGAGACGGAGATGACGCTCCACGCCGTAGCGATGAACTTGCAGATGATCTATATCCGCACCCCGGTGACCGACCGTCCGGCGGGGAGCAAGTCCTCCATGCGCACATTCTATGACGGCGCGAAAGTGCTGCGGCTCATCTTCCGCCTGGTGAAGAATTACAAGCCCTTTGCATTCTTCACGGCCTTGGCGGGGGTGCTGTTCTTCTGCGCTATAGTGTCGTTTGTTCCGGTCTTTATCGACTGGTATCCGGATAAGTATGTATCCCTCGTACCCACCTTTATCTTGAGCATGGTGTTTGTCATGACAGCGACGCAGAGCTTCTTTGCGGGGCTGATACTGGACAACATCCGGCGCACGGAGCGGCGCGAATATGAACTGCGGCGGGTGCAGGTATGGGATACATTGCAGCGGCAGCGGCGCGGCGGCAAAGAATAGGATTTCCTCCGAGGGGGATTTGGTAACAAACGGTAACAAAAAATGCACCGTTTTCTTACCGCAAACCATATGCCTCTTGCAAGGCTCTCATGAATCCGCAAGACTTTGCATAGGAATAGTTGAGAAAGCCCGTAAACCGGTCTCTTAAAACTGTTCCTTTTTTACTGTTTTGCCGCAGGAGGATTCTCCATGACCATAGTCCTGACACAGGCCTACAATGCGGAAAAGACCTTGCCGCGCACGATAGACAGCGTTCTCTCCCAAACCGGGGTAGATATAGAATACCACATCCTCGACAGCGCCAGCACTGACGGCACGTGGGGGGTCATTCTGGAAGCAGCGCAGTGCCCGCGCATCGTTCCCGTCAAGCTGAGGGAGAATCGGCTCACATCCTATATTGACTACATCCGTGAACTTTGCCGAGACGAAACCGTCAAGGACAACGACACCCTCGTGAATATAGATGCAGACGACCTTTTCCTGCCGGATGCCCTGCGCGTTCTGGACAGCGCCATCCGAGACGAGAAAGCCGACATCGCCATAGGATCCGTGCGCTTTACGGACCACGAGAACTGGATTAAAGACTGTGTGATAGACCGCGCCGACCTGCCGCACAACTTCTATTACCTCTACCGCTTTATGGCTACGTTCTGGGCGAAGTTCTATACATTCGGGCTGCTGCGCAAAGCGGATTTGTGCGCTGCACATCGGCTGCGGTGTCTCAATGATTCATTGGCGGGTCCCGCGATTTGGAAAAATGCCCGGCGCATCGCCTGCCGCCGCCACGGTATCCTGCAATATGTCGAGCATCCCGGTCAGGTGACGCGTGTTTTTGACCCGCAGCGTTTGGAAGCACCGCCCATTGTATACCGCGCTTGGATGGACTTCCTGGAGAGCTTCGGGCAGCCCGTCAGCTTTGAGAACCGGATGCTGCTGTACCGTTGCTATCACTTTTGGGTGCGTGAACAGCTCCTGAAGATGCGCGGCAGTCCTATCCCCTATGCCGAGCGGCAGTTCTACATCGACTTTGCGGCGAACCACCCGTTGGTACGGGAAGCGGAACGCAGCGGGACAGTCGCAAGGGAATCCATCCAAGAACTGGCGGATATACGCACCATGCTCTTGACGGAAGCGAAAGCAATGAACATATAACGGAGGAAGAGGCGCCATGACTATCGTCCTGACCCAAGCTTGGAATGCCACAGCGACCTTACAGAGAACCATTGACAGCGTACTGGCGCAGGAAAACTGCGACTTTGAGTACCACATCATCGACAGCGCCTCCACGGACAAGACATGGGATATGATTCTGGAGAATGCGCTCAAAGACAAGCGCATCCGTCCGATACGCAAGCGCATCAACAAGCTGTCGTCTTTCTGCGACTATATTCAGAGCCTCCTGCATGACCCGGAACTGCCGGACAACACAACCCTCACGATTGTAGATGCCGACGATACGCTCCTCCCCGGGGCTTTGGAGACGCTCAACAAAACGCTCAAGGACACCGGCGCCGACATGGCTTGCGGCGGGGTCCAATGGGAGAAGAATGGTCAGATGCAGTACCGCTATATCATGGATTATGTCTTTGACAAGGAAGCCGTCGCCCGCCACTTTGACTTGGTCAATGCCCATATGGAACCGACATGGGGGAAGCTCTATACTTTTTGGCTGCTGCGCAAATGCGACCTGACGCTCAACCATAAGCTGCGCTGCTCGGGGGATGCACTGATGGTCATTGATATATTCAGCCACTGCCATAAGGTGGCCTTCACGGGCAAAGTCGTTTTGAACTATTACTATGCGCCTGGGTCTATTACCAAACGCTACGACATCCAGCGCTTCCGCGCCATGGAGATGGTACACGAGGCCTTCATTCGCTACTTGGAGAGCATCGGTCCGGTCAGCGAAAAGAATATGAAGATACTGTATAAGAAATACTATTCCACGCTTCTGATCCTCATCAGCCAACTTCCGGGCGCACCCATATCCTCCGCGGAACGGCTGCGTGTTGCGGAGCTGTATATGGGAAAGGAACTGACGCATGAGGCGGCTGCAAGCGGCGGCGTGGAAGAAGATACCATGCTGGAACTGCAATCCTATGTGGAGGTTCTTCGCATCGCCGCCGCACCGAAAGGGGAGGGGAGTTAATTCTCTCCTTTTCTTGCCGCCAACGCTGCCCGAATCTCCGCCATGCGCGGCTCGGAGAGTTTGTACTGCGTCTTATAAATCAGCAGCGCCGTGAGTAACAGTATCGGCGGCAGGATGTACATCAGGAAAGCAAAGCCTTTGATGACCAAGGGTGTAGCTGTGACTGCATCCTCGCCGCCGAACTTGACGACCATGAACACAAGCATTTGCACCAAACCGGAGAGGGCGCCCGCCATCTTCGAGAGCATAGTCAGGGTGGAGAAGATAATTCCCTCATTGCGCAGACCGGTGTTGTACTCCCCATAGTCCACGCTGTCGGCAAGCATAACCGACTGCATGACGCTCATCATGCCGTAGCCCGTACAGGCGATCAAGCCGCTGACGGCAAAGGGGATGAACATCCCCGTAGCAAAATTCGATACCGCAGCCATGACGGCATACCCTAAGCAGGGAACCAAGAAAGAAAGCGTATAGGCTTTCTCGCGCCCAAATAGCTTCGTGAAGAACGGAAAGCCCAGAAGACCCACGGCATTCCCGGCTCCGGCGATGATGGAGTAGAAGCCCTGCTGGGTGGTGTCTTTCATTACGAAAAGAAAGTGGTACCCCGCCGTGCCGCCTGTCAGGTTGTTTGCCATATTGAACAGGATCATCACCACAACGGTGATAAGTGTCTGCTTGTTATGTACCAGGATGCTGATGGCCTCCGCAAGCGTGAACTTGTCCGCCGCGAGTTTCTCGGTTTCAATGCCCGGCTCCTTGACGAAATATGCCGAATACAGAGAGGTGCATACATATATAAAGGAAGTGAGGATGGCATAGTATAAGAAACCCCGCACGCGGCCGTCCTCCCCGCCGCCCAGCTTATCCACGATGGCCATGTTAAATGCGCCGACGATGCTCACAGCCCCGGAGAAGATGCGCGGAATCATCGCCAGCTGGTCACGCTCCCGCGGAAGCATGGTGAGGGCGGGAATCATGGCATAATAGCTCACATCCACCATGGTATAGGTCGCGTCCCACAGGAGTGCCATGAATGCGACATAGACAAAGCACCATACGGACAAGCCATTATGATACGTCCAGATGAGTGCCGGCAGGAACTGGAGGATGTTCACAAAGGCATTGGAGGAGGCACCCGCCGCTATCCACGGGCGGAACTTGCCGTATTTTCCATGGGTGTTGTCCACCAGTACGCCCATGATAAGGTCGTTGACACCGTCCCATATCTTCGCAATGAAGTTCATCGGTGCCAGGAACCACTTGGGCAGGCGCAGCACGGTCAGCAAATATACGCCGCACAAGCCCGCCGCCCCATTGGAGAGCGATTTGCCCATGGCTCCGATGCCGTAGTTGATTTTGGTTGCCCAAGAGACGGATTTTTCGGGTTCTTGTACCGCCGCTATGCCGTTGTCATCCATTTTATCACGCTTCCTTTGATTCTATTTCCAGCTACCATTATACCAAATCCTCCGGATTTGTCAAGTAGCTTTTTTGCCGATTCGTGTACTGCCTTACAAAGTGTGAAGATTCTTGGGGTAACTTGCAATTTCTTTTTGGATTTTGGGTCGGAAGATGCGTACCACAATTCCCAAGCAGATTCAACCACTTTCCCCAAATCTTTACAGAATGCGTCATATGTTGTTTAATTTGCATGTAAAGTCAGTTCACGATAGAACATTTGTACACATTGACGAATGCTGTTAATCATTTCCAAGCAAAAGGCTCGGATTTTGGTTACAATATCAGTATTACCGCGCACATCTGAAGGAGGGTACAGAATGCAAGGCACACCGCAAAACCGCAGCGGCAGGTTTTGGAAGGCGGCAGGCACAGCGGCTGGATTCTCCCCGTTGCTTTCAGAAAATGCCCGGGCAGTACTTCTTTACCATAGGGAGGCTTATCCATGCGTACCAGTCCGGAAGCCTACGGCGAACTCCGCCGTCGCGAAACCCCGCAGAGCCCCCACTTCAAGCACATCCTCGGCTCGTTCCTGATTGGAGGAACCATATGTGCCGTAGGGGAAGGGTTGGCGCAACTCTTTACCGCTCTGGGGTGGGCAGAGAAGACTGTGACGCTCGCCGTACCGGTTACGCTGATTGTGCTGACCGCCATCCTCACAGCCGCCGGGGTCTTTGACAAGATTGCCCGCCACGGCGCTGCGGGTACGGGTGTTCCCATTAGCGGCTTTGCGAATGCAATTGTGGCCCCTGCCATGGAACACCGTACGGAGGGACGCATCTTGGGCACCGGTGCCAATCTCTTCCGCTTGGCCGGCCCGGTTTTGGCGTATGGGTCGGCCGTGTGTGTGGTGTATGGGATCATTTATTATTTCTTCCTGCGGTGAAAGCGATTCTGCCGCAGCAGAAAGGGTGAGTGCTTATGAATGTTACCAATGGCATAGAGCAGAAAAACGTATTATTGAACAAACGGGCGCTTCAGCTGTCGAACCGGGAAACTACCCGTATCGCCGTCAAGGTACTGCTGTTCGCTGTCATTTGCCTGATTGTGGGTTTACTGCTCATTCATTTTACGGCGGACAGCCCCGACGGCAGTATTGCCTACCGTCTCGAGAGCCTCTATGCCGCAGACGGAGTGGACTATACCGATTCCACCGCTCCCACGGCATTCCAAACAGGGAGGGATTCCGATGCCTATCCGTAAGGGCAAAGCGGTGCTGCACTTGGAGCGGCCGCCGCAAATTCGAGCGCGGGCAGCCGTTGGCGGCAATGCGGAGGCTGCCGGACCGCTCGGGGCTTCTTTCGATCAGCTTTTCCCTGACCCTTATATGGGGCTGGAAACATGGGAGCAGGCGGAGTCCGCGCTCTTGAAAGCCGCTCTGGAGCACGCCCTGCGCAAGGGAAATATAGAGAGCAAGGATGTGGATTTGCTCCTGTGCGGGGATTTGCTCAACCAGTGTACTGCCACCGGTTTTGCGGCGCGGGACTTGGGGATTCCCTTGGCGGGCTTGTACGGAGCTTGCTCCACCTTTGCCATGGCGTTGGCTCTGGGTGCCTTGCAGATGGACGGCGGCGGCTTCTCGCACATTTTGGCTGCAGCCTCCTCCCACTTCTGCGCGGCGGAAAAGCAGTTCCGCTTCCCCCTGGAGTATGGTGGGCAGCCGCAGGCAGCAGGACAGCGGACGGCAACCGCCGCCGGAGCACTCCTTCTGGAAGCACCGCCGGAACTGTCGTTTATCGAAAAGCAACTCGAACGTTTGGGTACCATACGCGAAAGCGCAGCGGAAATACGCAAGCCGGAAGCACTTGCGGATACGCCGATTACGGTTGGCATCCCCAATGTCATCCTCGGGCGCGTGGTAGACCTCGGCGTGAAAGATTCTGCGGAGATGGGCGCGGCAATGGCTCCCGCCGCCTGCGATACCCTCCTGCGCTTCTTAGCGGATACGGCAACCGCCCCGGAGGCATATGACTGCATCCTGACCGGTGATTTGGGGCAGGTGGGCTCGGAGTTGCTCTATGATCTCTGTATGCAAGAGGCTCACATTGACATCCGGCAGGTTCACAAGGACGGCGGCACCCTCCTCTATGACATCGAAACCCAAGCGGAAGCCGGTGTTGGCGGGTCCGGCGCGGGCTGTTCGGCCGCCGTTGTCTGCACGTATGTCTTGCAGCAACTGGAGGCGGCGCGCTGGACGCGGGTACTCTTCCTGGGGACGGGTGCGCTTCTCTCAGCTATTTCGCCTCTGCAAGGGCAGACCATCCCTTGCATCTGCCACGGGGTGGAGTTGGCACCGTTCGCCGACGGTAAGCACCGCATCCGCCATAGGCTCGCCGAAACATCCGACACACCGCAAGAGGACCTCATGACCGGGGTCTGGCATGAAGCCCTCAAGAACAAACTTCTCGGCACATTCGACAAGAACACCTGATTAACAACATCTATAAAGGAGAATCATCACTATGGCAAGCATCAACAACAACATCAACGCCTACAGGGGCTTCCAAATCGCCGCCAAAGCCGCCAAGGCCTTCAACATCGGCCGCGTAGCCGCATTGGGCATAGCCGCCGCCGCACTCGTCCTGTCCGGCGTGCAGCTCTTCCGCGGTTCGACCGTCGGGGATGACATCTGATTCAAGAGGCAAGAACCAAGAGGCAAGAAGCTTGCTTTCTTGCCTCTGATTTCTTGCTTCTTGTCATTAGCCTACAGCCGCTTTCAGCTTTTCCGCGAGGTCAGTTGCTTCCCATGGAAGCTTTATATCCGTGCGGCCGACATGCCCATAGGAGGCGAGTTGCCTATAGAGGGGACGGCGCAGGTTGAATCGATTGATAATTGCGGTCGGACGCAGGTCGAAGAGCGACAGGACGGCTGCACTGATTTTTTCTTCCGGGACTGCCGCAGTGCCGAAAGTATCAACACGCACACTCACCGGCCGCGCCACACCGATAGCGTAGGCTATCTGCAGCTCGCACTTGCGTGCCAAGCCTGCCGCGACGATGTTCTTGGCGAGGTAGCGGGCGGCGTAGGCGGCGGAGCGGTCGACTTTCGTCGGATCTTTGCCGGAGAAGCAGCCGCCGCCATGCCGGGCATAGCCGCCGTAGGTATCTACGATAATCTTCCGTCCTGTCAGACCCGTATCCCCTTTCGGTCCGCCCACAACGAAGCGCCCGGTGGGGTTGACGTAGTATTTGGTGGCTGCATCCAGCAATTCGGGGGGGACTATGGGCTTCACGACGTGATCCAAAACGGCGTTACGGATTTCTTCCTGCGAAGCCGCCGCAGCGTGCTGCGTGGATACCACGATGGTATCTATGCGCTTGGGGTTGTCGTTTTCGTCATACTCCACCGTCACCTGCGTCTTGCCGTCCGGATAGAGGAACGGTATCGTGCCGTCCTTGCGCACTTCGGTGAGGCGGCGGGCGAGTTTGTGGGCAAGCGCAATTGGCAGCGGCATCAGCTCCGGCGTCTCATCGCACGCGAAACCGAACATCAACCCTTGGTCGCCGGCACCGTTGTCCTCCGCGAGGTCGGTGTCGGTCCCTTCTTTCTTCTCCTTGGCGTTGTCAACACCCAAAGCTATGTCCGGGCTTTGCTGCTCTAAAGCCGTCAGGACGGCACAGGTGTTGCCGTCAAAGGATTTGTCGTGGTGGTCATAGCCTATGTCCAAGATTACCTGCCGCGCCACGGCGGCGATATCTACGTAAGCTTCGGTCGTAATCTCTCCCGCAATGAACACCACGCCTGTCTGTGCAAAACACTCGCAGGCCACACGTCCCATCGGATCTTTTTCAAGAATGGCGTCCAGAACGGCATCGGATATTTGGTCGCAGAGTTTGTCCGGATGCCCTTCCGTTACCGATTCGGATGTAAAGAGTTTGCTTGTACCCATTGCAATGCTCCTCTCTGATTGAAAATGAACGAACAACATTTGCGTTCTATTCTTATATGTATTAGATGTATATACTACTTTCATTATTATAGCATATTCTGAGAAATATTACAAGCCTTTTCAGAGGTATTTTGAAAATATCTTTGCGCCTTTGCGCGGATTTTTTGTGCCAAAGCATTGACATTTTCCGGAAAACGTGCTATAATAACTAATGTACTGTTTTGGCGGTTCTTCTTTATGGTGGCTGTAGCTCAGTCGGTTAGAGTACCAGGTTGTGGCCCTGGGGGTCGTCGGTTCGAATCCGATCAGCCACCCCACCCAAGAAGTAGGATGCAGGCGGTATGCGGTAGGAGCAAGAATGTTGCTCTTCCTCTCCCCTTGCCTCTTGCCCCTTGTTTTTGTTTTGGGGTGTAGCCAAGCGGTAAGGCAACGGACTTTGACTCCGTCATTCGTGCGTTCGAATCGCGCCTCCCCAGCCACTGAAACCCGCTATCTATAATAGATAGCGGGTTTTTGTTTTGGTGTAAACATTCTGATTCGTAGGTAATGGTCTGAAAGAAACTCAGGCGCCCTGCTTCGTATACGGCAGCAAGCCGCCGGCTAAGAGCATATCCCTTTGGCGGTCGGAAAGATGTGCGTGAAGCTTGTACCGCCCGCCATTGGATTTGTTCTCTAAGCGTATCTCTCCGCCGGTTTGGAGTGCTTCCCGGATGTCCGGCAGCGCGAGGCTATCCCCTTGCCGAATGAGGTCGTAGTCCTCCGGGTCGTCAAAAACCAGCGGGAGTATCCCGGCGTTAATCAGATTTGCGGCATGAATCCGCGCAAAGGACTTCACGATGACCGCGCGCACGCCGAGGTACAGCGGCACGAGCGCCGCGTGCTCCCGCGAGGACCCTTGCCCGTAGTTTGCTCCGCCGATGACAGCGGCCAGCTGACCGGCAGCCGTGACTGCTTTGCAATTCTCCGCAAAGTGTTCGTCGCATTGCCGGAAACAGAACTGCGACATATATGGTATGTTGGAGCGGTAGGGCAATATCTTTGCGCCTGCCGGCATGATGTGGTCGGTCGTGATGTCATCGCCTACTTTGAGGACGGCATTGAATTGAATAGAATTCGGCAGTTGAGAGGCGACCGGGAATGGCTTGATGTTGGGTCCGTAGAGGATGGGCAGTGCTTCCGCTTCTGCAGGGGAGGCGGGTTCGATAATCATATTGTCATTCACGAGGAACGCAGCCGGTAATTGAATTGCGGGGAAAGCTCCCTGTGCCGTCGGATCTGTCAGCACCCCGGTAATGGCTGAGACCGCCGCGGTCTCCGGGCTGACCAAATAGACCCCGGCATCCGCCGTACCGCTTCTGCCCTCAAAGTTGCGGTTGAAAGTGCGCAGGGAGACAGCACCGCTGTTGGGGGACTGCCCCATACCGATGCAGGGACCGCAGGCGGATTCGAGAATCCGCGCGCCGGCGGAGATCAAGTCGGCGAGCGCACCGCATTCGGCAAGCATAGTCAGCACCTGCTTGGAGCCCGGCGCAATGCCGAGGCTGACAGAGGGGCAGACGGTCTTGCCCTTGAGTATAGCCGCGGTAATAAGCATATCGCGCAGACTGGAGTTGGTGCAGGAGCCAATGAGAACCTGATCAACCTTGATGGGTCCTATCTCCCGGACGGATGCTACATTGTCGGGCATATGCGGCTTGGCAGCCAGCACTTCCACAGCATTCAGGTCGATTTCTATTGTTTCATAGTACATGGCATCCGCATCGGCGGCAAGGGGCACATAGACCTCTCCGCGCTCCTGCGCTTCCAAGAAAGCTTTGGTAACGGCATCGGACGGGAAGACAGAAGTAGTAGCCCCCAGTTCCGCACCCATGTTCGTGATGGTAGCGCGCTCCGGCACAGAGAGCGTGGAAATCCCCTCCCCGCCGTATTCGATAATCTTCCCCACCCCGCCTTTCACGGTCATGCGGCGTAGGACTTCCAGTATGACATCTTTGGCTGACACATAGGGTCGGAGTTTGCCTGTGAGCTTAATCAGTGTCACCTTGGGCATGGCGATATGATAGGCTCCGCCGCCCATGGCGACCGCGACATCTAAGCCGCCCGCCCCGAAAGCGAGCATCCCGATGCCGCCGCCGGTTGGCGTATGGCTGTCGGAGCCGATAAGCGTCTTGCCGGGCACCCCGAAACGTTCCAGATGCACTTGGTGGCAAATCCCATTGCCCGGCCGTGAGAACTTCAGCCCGCGCTTCTTAGCTACAGACTGTATGAAGCGGTGGTCGTCCGCATTCTCATAGCCGGTCTGCAGGGTATTGTGATCTACGTAAGCAATGCTCAATTCCGTGCGCACACGCGGGATGCCCATAGCTTCAAACTCCAAGTACGCCATTGTACCTGTGGCATCCTGCGTCAGTGTCTGGTCAATGCGCAGAGCTATATCCTCCCCGACCGCCGGCAGCGTTTCCGCCTCCAATAAATGCGCGGAGAGTATCTTTTCCGTAAGGGTCTGTCCCATTTGCAACGGTACTCCTGTTCTCTATTCTGTTAGGTTCTATTATACCCGATTCGGGTACACTTGTCAAGGGCTTCGCGAAGCCCCGGCGCTTCGCGAAGCGCCAAGAGTAAGCAAGCCGTACAGCACGGCTTGCTTACTCTTTTCTGTGGTGGAGATGGCGGTAATTGAAACCGCGTCCGAAAATCTGTCCGATAAGCTTTCTTCGGGCGGAGCCTGTCGTTTGGATTCCCCTCACGCGCCGCCGTACAGGCAGAAGCTTCGCGTTACGGTAGCTGCCGTATCTGCATGGTGAGACCCGGAAGCGCAATCTCACGCACGTACGCCTCTGATGACGCCCGTATCCCGGCCGAGGCACTCCGGGGCGGACGCGCTGGACACTTGGGTCGGCGGGAGCTTGCGCTTCCCGCTTCGCCGCCCGGCTGCTGGCAGCCGGCGGTTACTTACGCAGCGAGGAGATACTGATCTTCGTCATTTATTAGACGGTACCGGCGTTTATTGTCTGTCCGGAGAAGACAGCCCGCTTACCTACCTTCGAGATCCCCGTCGAAATCCTTTCATCCCCAGAGAGGAGGGGATACTATAAATAGTATATCACTTTTTGCGGGGATTGTCAACCGATTTTACAAAAACTTCACAAGGACCAAGACGTCTCTTGACAATTTGCAGGGAATCCCGTATAATAGTACTCTATCCGGATACAGAAAGGAAGAACCTATGACTGCCATATTCGATCTCACCGGTAAAACAGCCCTTGTCACAGGTGCCAATACCGGCTTAGGGGAGGGAATCTGCAAAGCTCTTGCCGAAGCGGGCGCGACCGTCTACGGCACCGGGCGTCGCGAGGGAGGCTATGTCAGCATCCTTGCCGACCTGCTGGACAAAGACGCGCCGTTGTCCATCATGAACGCCCTCTTGGCAAAGGCGGGCAGGATTGACATCCTCGTCAACAACGCCGGCACCATCCGCCGCGCCGATGTGCTGGAGTTTTCCGATAAGGATTGGGACGAGGTGTTGCAAGTGAACCTTACGGCTCTCTTCAAACTCAGCCAATTGGCGGCACGGCAGTTCGCGGCGCAGGGAACGGGCGGCAAGATTATCAATATAGCTTCCATGCTCTCTTTCCAAGGCGGCATCCGCGTGGCGAGCTATACGGCTGCGAAGTCCGCCGTGCGCGGTCTGACACTGGAGATGGCCAACGAGCTTGCGCCTAAAGGCATCAACGTGAACGCCATAGCCCCCGGCTATATGGTCACAAATAACACAGAAGCCTTGCGGTCTGACCCGGAGCGCAGCGAGAGCATCTTAGCGCGCATCCCGGCCGGGCGATGGGGCCGGCCGTCAGATTTATCGGGCGCCGCTGTGTTCCTCGCTTCCGCCGCCTCTGACTATGTCCATGGGGTAACGCTGCCGGTGGACGGCGGTTGGCTCGGCAGGTGAGCAAGCAATAGGGATTCGGGGACAGATGTAATGCAATCATTACATCCGCAAAAATAGAGATGTAGCGTTACCGCTACATCTCATGAGTTTTGTTAACTGATAACTTACTCCACCGTAACACTCTTAGCGAGGTTGCGTGGTTTGTCTATGGCGCAGCCGCGCATTTCTGCGCAGTGGTACGCTAAGAGTTGGAGAGGGATGGTGGAGAGCGATACGGCGAGGAGCGGATTGCACCTCGGCAGGAGGAGCTTATTCTTCACGGTGATGCTGTTGTCATTGGTGATGCAATAGAGAGCAGCACCGCGGGCGGCGCATTCCTCCATGTTGGAGCGTGTCTTGGGCGTGACCTCGGGGCGGCAGCAGACGGAGATGATGGGTGTACCTTCCTCCACCAAGGAGATGGTGCCGTGCTTGAGTTCCCCGGCGGGGTAGGCTTCGGCGTGGATATAGCTGATTTCCTTGAGCTTGAGGGAACCTTCCAGTGCGGCGGCGTAGTCAATGTTGCGCCCGAGGAAGTAGCAATGCTCCGCACGGTGAATCGCCCGCGCCCACTCGAACATGGGCTGCGCCGAGCGGCGAAGCACCTCGCCGATAAGGTCGGGCAGGCGGTGGATGTCGGATTGCTTCACAATCCCGCCGACCGGGACACCCTTGCGGATGAGGATATAGTCCCCCTGCAAGGCTGCCGCCAAGCAGTAGATGATAGAGAGCTGCGTAGCGTAAGCCTTGGTGGTGGCGACGGCGACCTCCAAGCCGGCTTTGGTGTAGATGACGGCGTCGCACTCTTGGGCAATCGTGGAACCTTCCACGTTGACAATGCCCAAGGTGCGGGCGCGCTTCTGTTTTGCAAAGCGCAGAGCGGAGAGCGTGTCAGCCGTCTCGCCGGACTGGGATATGACGATGAGCAGGGTGCGGTCATCTATGGCGGGGTTAAGTGCCTTGAACTCAGAGGCCAACTCCGCAGACGCCGGGATGCCCGCGCCCTCCTCCACAAGGTAGCGGCCGACCAATCCCGCATAGTACGCCGAGCCGCAGCCTAAGAAAACAACGCGGCGTACATCTTTCAGGAGCTGCTGGGTCTGCGGTGTGAACTGCCCGGGGAACGATGCGAGGGTACGGCGCACTGCTTCCGGCTGCTCGTCAATCTCTTTGCGCATGAAGTGCGTGTAGCCGGATTTGTCGGCGGCGGAGATATGGCTCGCGACGGCTATCGGGACTTTCCGAACCGGTGTGCCATCGGCGGCGTAGACCGACACTTTGCCGCCCTCGAGTTCGGCGACCTCGCCGTCCTCCAAGCGCAGGATTTCGCGGCTGTACTTGAGGAGAGCCGCCGCATCGGACGCAAGATATGCACCGTCTTTAGTCTTGGCTATCAGCAGCGGGGAGGACTTGCGGGCGCAGTAGATTTTTCCCGGCGCGTTATAATACAGAATACCCAACGCATAGGAGCCTTCCAGCAGGGGGAGTACCGTGCGCAGCGTCTCCAGCACATCGCCGGTGTCGTGCTTCTCCAAGAGCTGAGCGATGACCTCCGTATCCGTTTCGCTCTCGAACTCTATGCCCTCTGCTTCCAAGCTGTCGCGCAGCGCCTCATAGTTCTCTATGATACCATTGTGAACAATGGTATACAGCCCTGTGGCGGAGCGGTGCGGGTGCGCGTTCTCCTCCGTCGGTGCGCCGTGGGTCGCCCAGCGGGTATGAGCAATGCCGCAACTGCCGGTGACAGGCACTTCCTCGTGCGCTGCCTGTATGAGTTTGTCGGCGAGATTCATAATGCGCCCCGCCGCACGGATATGGATAATGCTCCCGCCCTCGGTACAGACCGCCAAGCCCGCGGAGTCATACCCTCTGTATTCCAATGCCTCCAGACCGTCCATTAAAACCGGCGCGGCTTCCTCCACGCCTGTGTAACCCATGATACCGCACATATAAAATGCCCTCCCGTATGCACTATTGTTATATAGTATACGGAAAGAAAGGTTGTCTAATGATAAGAATTATGGATTGGCAATATTTACTATTCTGCTCCCGGCACAACAGAAAGCGTTTATGAAACTTGTGTAAAGGGGACATTCACCGGGTCATTCGTGACATCGCCGCTGTATTTCAATGGGATGGGTTCCCCGCCGAAAGTGGGGTCGGGCTTCGCGAAGCCCCAAACAAAGGCTTTGCCCCGTGCCAGGAACTCCCGTGCGGACATCATGTTCTGCTCTTCATAAACGCGGTAGTCGCTCGCTACGCCCCATGCCTCCAGCCCCAACTGTTTCGCGAGATACACGGCACGGAAGAGGTGATATCGCTGCGATACAATCAGCACACGCTTCACACCGAACACGTCCCGTGCGCGCACGAGGGATTCATAGGTGGTTAAGCCCCAATGATCCATGAATATGTCTTTGCTTGGAACCAATTGATTCACTGCAGCTTGCTTCATGACTTTCGGCTCGTTGCCCGCCGCTCGGGTGGAGTTGCCGCTCATAAGCAGAACCGGAGCCAGCTTCGCCTCATAGAGCTTCACCGCGCAGTTGATACGATCCTCCAGCACGGCGGAGGGTACGCCGTTTTCCGCCAAGGAGCCTAAGACAAGGATGGCATCAATGTCCGTCAGACCCAGAGCCTCGCGCTTTTCGGCATCCGGCTCGATGGCTGTTGCTTCCGGCAGGATGCGGTCCTGCGATTCTCTGTAAACCCACACGTTCATGGCACCGAACACCAAACCAAACAGAGCCAACAGCGCCACAAACGAGCCGAATACTCGCCTGCGGTTGCGTCTCTTCCGTTTTGTCGATCTGGCCACCATGGAGTGCTCCAGATACCTGCGGTTACGGCGGCGCATTCCTGTCGGGAGAGGAGGAATGCTCTCCCTGCCTCCTTCGCAATTAGTCCGAACCATACCTCAGTTTCTATTATACCACATTCTGCGCATTTGTCAATCACTAATTGTCGAAAACCGTCATATATCGTCATTTTTCCAGAACTTACCAGCGCAATGTGCCCCGGTGCAATTGAATTGAATTCAATGCACCGGGGCACTTGGTTTCCTGTTTACACAGGTGCGGCTGTCACTCAGACAGCGGCGGCGGCTGCACCCGTAGCGTCACGGATGGTTTGAATGAGTTCCGGCACGAAGCTCCAGTCCACTTGGGGAAGGAAGCTCGCGAGGGCATCGAACAGACCTTGCAGAAGGTCGGCCACCCACTCAATGATGCCGTCAGCCCAGCCAAAGATTACGTCGAACATACACATATCCTCCTCTGTTTTTGTAGGCAAACCCTACAATTTGATTTACGTCTGTAAAGATAACCTAATTATAGCACACATAACCATTTCTGTCAATAGTTATTCTATGGATTTTATATGAAATATGTGTAACAGTTTTCATTTCTTGCTTGCTTTGGAAAAAGCTGCACCCCGCCGTACGGGAACGGGAGGTGCAGTCTATGTTGCCGGTATAGAAAGGATAGGCAGGAAAGCGAATCAGACGGCGGCACCTGTCAAGTCGCGGAGCGTTTGGATGACTTCCGGCACGAAGTCCCAGTTCACTTGGGGCAGGAAACTCGCGAGGGCATCAAACAGGCCTTGCAGAAAGTCGGCGACCCACTCGATAATACCGTCAGCCCAGCCAAAGATTGCTTCAAACATGGTATGTATCCTCCATTTGATGGCGGCTTTTTGCCGCTGTATTTTGTTTACGTCTATAAGACAGTGTGGGACGTGTTTAGGTTCCTTTATTTATTTGCAAAAGGGAGTCGCTTTCACGCGTCCAAGGTCAGCGCGTCCTCTGCTGCGGAAAGATGCAGCTGCGGCGGCGGGCTTCCGCCGTTCTCTACGGCGGCGGTGGTAATCTTATCCTCCGCTTCGCGGCGCAGGACGTTGAGCACCTCGCGGGCACCGCTCTGTGCTTTGACGGCTTTAGCGGCGAGATAGTCCTCCACCGCCTCGTCCCAGGTGAGCGCCGAATTTTTTTCGGCGACGGACTGCGCCAATTCAGAGAGTTTCAGTGCGGCTATTCTTTTGTAGTCGGCTTGCTCCAAGGCTCTGAAGCAGACAACCTCGTCCACCCGCCCGAGGAACTCCGGGCGCAGGAATTTTTTGAGGGCATCCATGGCCTTGTCGCGGGCGTTTTGGTTTTGCGTCTTGCCGAAGCCGGGGGTGGTGCCTTTCAGTTCGCTTCCGGCGTTAGATGTCATGATGATAACGGTATTGGCAAAGCTTACACTGCGCCCCTGCGCGTCCTGAATCTTGCCCTCGTCCAAGATTTGCAGGAGAATGTGCATGACATCCGGGTGCGCCTTTTCAATCTCGTCAAAGAGGATGACGGAGTAGGGGCGGCGGCGTACTTTTTCCGTGAGCTGCCCGGCCTCGTCATAGCCCACATAGCCGGGCGGCGAGCCTATAACGCGGGAAACGGCGTGCTTCTCCATGAACTCACTCATGTCCATGCGGATGAGGGCATCGGGCTTGTCAAACAGCTCTGCGGTCAGGCGCTTGGCGAGTTCCGTCTTACCGACGCCCGTCGGTCCCACGAAAATGAAGGAAGCAGGGCGAAGCCGCGCTTGCAGCTGTACACGGGAACGCCGAATCGCGGCGCAGAGTCCCGCTACAGCCTCCTCCTGCCCAATGACGGCGGCATTGAGTTTGGCGTCGATGCCCTTGAGGCGGGCGATCTCATTCTGCATGACCTTCGTGGCGGGGATACCTGTCCAGAGCTGCACCACATTGGCCAAGTCGTCCTCCGTGACGCTGACACTCTTCGCGAGCGGTTCCAGCTCGGCAGAGGCGGCCTCCGCTTTGCTCATCTGCTCTAAGAGCTTGGCACGCTTCTCGTGGAAGTCCGGCGGGAGGGGGCCGGTTTTGTTGTCCAAGGCTTGCAGGCGCGCCGCCAACTCTGAGGTCCGTTTCGCCAAGCGCTCATAATCCTCAATGGCTTTCGAGCGGAGCGCCGCACCGGTGCAGGCCTCATCCAGCAGGTCGATGGCCTTATCCGGGAGGAAGCGGTCGGCAATGTAGCGTTCGGAGAGAACCACCGCCTTGCGGATCAGCCCATCGGAAATCTTAACTTTATGGTAATCCTCATAGTAACCCTTGATGCCCTCCAGCATCCGGCAGGTGTCGTCAATGGAAGGCTCTTCGACTTTCACCGGCTGCATACGGCGTTCCAAGGCGCTGTCTTTCTCAATATACTTGCGGTACTCGTTGAATGTAGTTGCTCCGATGACCTGCACCTCCCCGCGGGAGAGCGCGGGCTTGAGGATGTTTGCGGCGTTCATGGCACCCTCCGCATCGCCGGCGGACACCAAGGAATGCACCTCGTCGATGAAGAGAATGATATTCCCCAAGGCGCGGACTTCCTCCAGCACGCCCTTAATGCGCGCTTCAAACTGCCCGCGGTATTGTGTCCCTGCGACCATGGCGGGCAAATCCAAGGCGTGGATTTCCTTATCCGCCAAGCGCATGGGTACTTCTCCGGCGGCTATCTTCATAGCCAAGCCTTCGGCAATGGCGGTTTTGCCGACACCCGGTTCACCGATGAGGCAGGGGTTGTTCTTCGTGCGGCGGCAGAGAATCTGCATGGTGCGGAAAATCTCATCATCGCGGCCGATGATACGATCCAACTGCCCTTTACGCGCTTTTTCCGTCAGATCCACGCTGAATTGGTTCAGGTTCTTGCGTTTGCGGGAGCCGCCCTTCTGCCTTGTGCGAACATTGCGCGGCGGCAAATCTGGCATATCGAAGCCATCGTCGCGCAGCCACGGCGGCACGTCAAAATCCGACCGCCATTCCTCCGGCAGATTGTCATCATCATCGTTTTTCATCCATTCCGGCAGTTCCTTTTCAACCTCTTTGTGCAGAGCCTCGCGGAATTCTTCGTCCGACATATCTTCCCCTCCTTCCACTTCCACTTCCATTGGGATTGAGATGGAACTCATAATAATGGTGCCTTCCGGCGGATCCTTCCCGAAAATGCGCCGTACCAACTCCCGCGGGTCGAATGGGAATCGCGGTTTGCGGTCCGCCTGTGCATCCTCCAAACCATCCTCTGCGTCTGCCTCCTCCTCCGGCGGGGCAGCGTCCTCTTCAGCGGGCGGTGCCGGGGGCTTCGGGTCGGGCGCGGCGGGCTTGTTATTCCCGGAAAGACGGATTTTCGGCATCTGCCCAGGCGGGGCGGATTGGCGGGATTCGTTCTCCTCCTCCATCTCTGCCAAGGCCTCGTCATCAAAAGGAACACCTGCCGACTTGAGCATATCCATGAACTGCCGCCGCGCTTCCGGCGGCACAAGGGCGGCGAGGGCGGCGGGATTTTGGAACGTCTCATCCGGCGGCGCATTGCGCATAAACTCCACGGCGCGGCGCACGGCGGCATCCGTATCTGCGGCGGAAACGCCCATATTGCGCAGCATCTGTTTGACCTGCGGCATATTCATCTCGAACATACAGGGCATACAATACCCTGTCATGGAGGCAGGGCGTTTGCGGCAGCGGATGCAAAGTGTTTGGTTCATATCATTTCCTTACTATGTCGCAAAAGGGGTGCGGCGCATACGTTTAAGCGGCTTTATGCTGTCCGTTGTCCGTAGGCTTGCCGAACAGCTTGCGGGCGGTGTCGGGGATGTAGCTGACGAGAGCGGCAAAGGTACAGGCCAAGGCGATGAGTACCATGATGATGACGGCTTCCTGCGGCAGGGCGGGCAGTCCGAATTCCATCGGCAGGACACCCACCGTCGGACCGTCCAGGAAGAGAAGAATCATAATCACATAGAAGACGGTCGTGGCAATCTTGCCGTAAATCTCCGCCGCCATGGGGCGTTTCTCTAAGATGAGCATCACAAGGCCCACAATGAGCATGAGGACTTCCTTCGCCAGGAAGAGCAGGAACACCCAAGCAAAGCGGCGCATCCACTGGTCTTCGGCGCGCAGGAAGCGGACAAACAGCAGGATGGCCAAGGTCATTTGCGTTCCCTTGTCGGCTACGGGATCCAGCCACTTGCCGATGTCGCTCACCATATGGAAGCGGCGGGCAATCTTACCGTCCAGCATATCGCTGAGGGCTGACAGAATTAAGACAAGGAGGGAACCGATGAGGTTTCCTTTGAGGTAGAGAACGGCGAATACCGGAATCAGGGCAATCCGTACCATTGTGATACAGTTGGGGACGGTAAAGACCTCTTTCGCGGTCGGCATCTTTCGTGCCATGGGACAGGACTTCCTTTCTTCGTGGGGATAATGCGCCGGCTAGCCCTTACAAACCTTGGCGCAGCGGTAAGTTGCCAAACAGTGCCGTCAACCTTGAATTTTCCACAAGGGACACAAACGGCTGTGCAGCATCCGACCCAGTCAGCAAGTGGGAAGCAAGCGTCAGAAGGAAACAAATCAGCGCGACAGCCAAGACGCCTTTCACAGCGCCCAGTATGCCGCCCAAGACATGATCCGTCTGCTTCACAATCGGGAGCTTTGCCGTTTTGGACACCAAATCCGCCAACAGGCGCAGCACGACAAGCAGCAGGAGAAAGATCACGGCGGAGAGTACCCAGCGCACAGCCGCAACAGCCACCGGGGAAACCACATTACTCTCAATGTGCTGCGCAGCGGTCTCGGACGAGAACTTGCCGTCCGGGAGGGCAGCCGTGAGTGTGTCCGTCGGGATGCCTGCAAACTTCGCGAGATCCAGCATACTTTCCGGCATGGCGTAGATGGTATCGCGGGCTTGCTCCAAGAGCTTGGAGCCGTTGAGCGTTCCTTCCATGCGCTCGGCGATGGTCTGACGGACGTTCTTTTGAAAGACGGCTTCGTATACCGGCTGCGCCGCAACGGCGGAGAGTGCGGAGGCTCCCCAGAGCGCCAAGAGAAACGCCGCAATGCGCAAGGCACTGCGCAGGAAGCCCCGCTTGACAGAGAATATGACAGACAGGACAAGCAGCAGCAGCAGCGCTGCGTCAAGAATCCAAGCAGGCATAGGGGACACCCCTTTCGGCTGTACGTATGACAGCAAACATCCGGTTAGTTCAAACTTCTCCATGCTACAACCTTATTATAGCACATCCAAAAAGAAATTGCAAGTTGCCCCAAGAATCTTTACATTTTGTAAGGGAGAACCCGAACCGCCCCACAGAAGACGCCGGAAAATTTTCCAAAAGCCTTGCATTTTTCAGCAGACTGTGTTATAATAGTAGTCAGTTCTGCGGGCGTAGTTTAGTGGTAAAACATCAGCTTCCCAAGCTGAGGTTGTGGGTTCGATTCCCATCGCCCGCTCCATTGATTAATTCTCCTGCGGCATTCCCGCAGAACGAAGCACACCGCCGCCGGCCGTGTGCTTCTTTGTTTACTGTCAACGCTGTACTTTGAACTGTATCAAATCCCCCACATCTCGCAGAGCTTTTCTGCGGCGATGAAAGAGAGGGTGAACTTGGTGGCGGTATTGTAGATATAAGCGCGGAGTTTGCCGCGGAGATCTGTCGTAGGGTTGATGGCCTCTATTACGCGGTCAAAGAGCGGCGCACCGGCGTTGAACTCCGCCTGTATGATATAGAGCCTTGTCAGCACGACCAGATAGTAGTACAGACCCTGCACATGATCCCCGGAATCCTTGCAGAACTCCAATAGATCCTGGAAAGTCTGCACACCGTCCGGCTTGAACGCGACGGTACGGTAGTAGGACTCCTGCAAATCCACGAAAGAACGTTCCATCTCGGGCTTGCGCCAACCCATCTGCTTCTCAATCGTGTCTATGTCGGAATGGATTTTCTCGCGTTCATCGGCATAGAGCGGGGCGGGTTTCGAAGCAACGGGGCGAACGGTCGGGGCAGTGCTGTGGTTTTCCGGCGAATCCTCAGGGGCAGCGGCGGCAGCAGACGGAGGGGCAGGGTGCTTTTCGCCGTGTTCCGTGCCGTAGTCATCCTTACGGATGATGATGGGTGTGGTGCCGGGTCCTGCTACAATCTCATACATGGAGTCCTCATACATCGCGTTGAGGAAATCATGGAAACGGCTGTAGCCCAGCTTGCCTTCGTCAAAACCGGGTATCTTAGATTTCAGTTTCCCCTTGATTTGCGGCGGAACGGTTTGGTGCTTCCAACTGGCATCTATCTCCGCCTTGGTGAGAGCAATGGTCTCCGCCTTGAGGTCGATGCCGCCGTCTGTAGGCGCGGGTTGGGCGGCCTCCGGTGCGGAAAGGAGAATAAACTTGTCGCAGACCGGGCGCAGGTATTGGCTCGCCGTCTGTGCATAGGAGCAACCTATTACTTTCTTTCCATACTCGTGTAACTTCCGCGCCAAGGAAGCAAAGCCGCCGTCACCGCTCACAATCACGAATACCTTTATATTCTCATTGCGTACGGCCGTTTCCATAATGTCTACAGTCATCTGTATGTCAGCTACGTCCTTGCCGCCGACGGCATTCGGGAGGGTGAAGACTTGGATGGGGTCAATGCCGTTTTCCAGCAAGTCCTTGCGCAGGTTCGCCATATTGGTAATGCTCCAGTCCCCATATGCCCGCTGCGCGGCGATGGCGGAAATCTCGTCATCGGCGTTGCGGATGCGTTCCACTATCAATTGCAGATTCACTTCCTCCGGCTTAGCTATCTGATAGGCATAGCCGCCGACTAAGTTTTCTACGTCGTAGAATATCGCTGTGTTGTAGACCATTCGTTATCTCCTTTCGTGCTTCGGGTGGAATTGTATAAATATTATGTGTACTGCAAATACATGGTAATCATGTAATTGCAGTACACGCATGTGAACGGCGCTGTGCCGCCCCTGCTTGTCTTACTGTAATGTGAATCGCTGCACGCCTGCCGGTATCTCCTCCCGCAGATTGTCAGCACGCGCCTCTGCTTCGTCTAATACCGCTTTCAGACGCTCTGTAATCAAAGGCGCCGGTGCAATATCCGTTAGGTCGGGCGGGGCGTGTGTGATGGGCGGTGCGGGGGCGGCCGTATTACGGCCGCTCGGGGCGACGGCATTGCCGTCGCTCTCTCCGCCCGCAATGCGGGCGCCCCCCGGCGGGTTATAGAACGCTTCGGGAAGCGGCGGCACGCCGCCGTCGGGGGCAGCATCTTCCGCGGGTGGGGGATCGCCGCGGCGTTTGCGCAGGACCAGAGCAAAGAACAGAAAAACGGCTAATCCCACAGCGGAGCCAATCAAACCGTACCAGAAACCTTGCGGGGTAAAATGCAATTCAATGGAATGCGTGCCGCCCGAGATCGGCACTGTCAGGAACGCATCGTTGGCTATACCTTTGATGTCAACAGCTTGACCGTCCACGGTAGCTCTCCAGCCCTTGTCATAAGGGATAGATGTATAAAGCAAGCCGTCTCCGGGGGCGGTAACGGTACCAATGATGTGGGTATCATCAAAACTTGTGACATCGAGAGCTACGGAGTTCAGGTTTTCCCAGCCGCTGACAAAGGCATCCATATTAAGCGCATAGGTATAGCAATAAAAGCCGGCGGAAGCGGGGGCGGTAGCGGAGAGTTGCAATTCAATTCCCAGCGGTGCATCCGGGTAAACGACACCCAAATCCCAGACCGCTTGGGCATTGTGGGAGCGGGTTTCATATTCCGTGATGCCTGTTTCGCGGTTGAGCCTTTTGACGGTAACCGATTCTACGCCGGCGAGGTCGGCGTATAGGTAGCAATTCTGCGCCTCGGCGGAAACAATGTTGAAAGCCATGCGGCGGGTTTCGCCCTCCGGCTTGCCGGAGTAGCTGATGTACTGGTTGTCATAGCTGAACTGAATGGTACCGGTGTTTGTAGCGTCAAAAGCTTGCTGCATAAGGATTGGCGTGAATACATCCGATACATGGGAAGCGCGCTCCCAGTAGTCCATCTGCACTTTGAACGGATCCTCGCCGGTGTAGTCCCAGTTTTCCACGCGTGTTTGCACCCAGTAGGCAATGGGTAGGGTGTATTTGTTCTCAAAGACCGTATAGCGGCTAAAAGCGTACTTCTCTCCATAAAGCTCGCGGTTGAGGACGGGCAGGAAGCTGGAACCGTGGTAGTCGCCTTCAAAGTTCATATTCTCTATCAGGTACTTGATACCGTGCATGGCATTGTAGACCGGGGTCTGCGGATTGTAGGTATAGGAATTAATGTAGTTGGAACCCAACCCCAAGCGGCTCTCTAGGTTGGCCGTGTGCTCTATGGCCATGGAGGAGAAGACGGACACACCCTTATATCCGAACCAAGCCGGGTCCATGAGGCTGCGGCTGTCCGTGACTTCCATACGGTAAAGGGACTTATCCTTGGAAAAGAAGTCTTTCTTCATCTTTTGGAAGTCCTGGTAATCCACAGTGAAGTTGGACTTGACTTGCGTAATCTCGAAGTTGTTTGTGTCGGCGGCACAAGCTTCGATTACGACACAGCACAAGAGCGTCAATCCCAGATAGGCGGCGGAAGCCTTTTGGTTGCGGATGGCGAAAAGCAGTATCGTATAAATCGCCACAAAGGCCAATGTAATGTAAATCGACAGCGTCTCGACGTTTTTCGACCCAAGCTTTTCTGTCAGGACTATGAACACCGCGACCGAAGCCCCAACGGCCACAATCGCTTTGGGTGGAATCTCTTTGATGCGCAGCAGTACCCGATAGGCTATCAGCAGCAGCATAAAGCTGTAAAGAAATGAAAAGCGGTACGGCAAGTCGTTCGGGAAATGCATGGCGTGCCAGATATAATTCAGATAGTTCGTGTTGAAGCTGAAGAACAGTAACACCAAGACACAGATGTTGATTGCCTTATCACCGGCTTTGATGTCCTTGACGAATAGAAACAGCGGTACAAGCAGCAGCGTTATCACGCCGCTGTAAATGTTCGGCAGGACATCCTCCCCGCTGGAACGGATGGTCGGTACCGTGTCCGCAAATTGGTTCGCTAAAAAATCAAAGATGCTGAAGTAACTCTGGTACTCTGTCGGGAATGTCCCGGAAGTCGCAGAAGAGGACCGCAGCGCAAAGTAAACCGGCACCAGGGCTCCCGCCGCCATCAGTCCCGCCATCACACTGCCTAAGGCGAAGATACTCCCGGAGCGGAGGAGGGCCGTAATACGGCCCTTCCCCCCGCCGGCAATGCCGGCGGAATCCGCGGCCGTAATACGGCCGCCCTCCCCAAAGTCAGAGAAAGCGCGCACGAAGAAGAAGATGACTGAGAAGGCGCAGACCATAAAGCCCATGTAATAATTAGAGACGAGGGTAAGGGCCAAAGCCAAAGTATAGAGGAGGAAGCGTTTTTCTTTTACAATGTAATGAATGCCCAAAGCAACGAGGGGGAGCCAGACCAAGACAGAGATCCACATGACGTTCCAGTAGTAGGCAATGAACCAACCGCAGAAGGAATAGAGGACCCCGAAAGCCGTAATGGGCAGACCGTTCTTTGCGAACATTTTGCGGAGCATATAGGCAAAGGAACCGGCACCCAAGCAATTGCAAAGGACGACCATAGCACCGATTGCTTCCGGCATATTCTCGTGGCCGAAGAGGAGGATTACCAGCCCGAAGGGGTTGGAGAGGTAATTGAAGTAATTGCCGAGGAAGTTCCCGCCGAGACCGCTGTACCAAGAGTAGAGCATCGAAGTGCCGTTGGTGGTGATGCGGTCATAGAGTTCGGCGAAGAGCGGGCCGTACTGGTGGTACAAGTCCATACGCAGCACCGTCTTTTCGCCGAATGGGATGACGCTGAAGCAAAAGTACACAAACAGCATAACCAGCGCGGAAACCAAGACCGACAGCCAGACAAATGCATTGGACTGCACAAAGGCAATGAGGCGGCGGGCGGAATTCGCGCCGGGGGAGGAGGAATCGGACATGTGCAAGCCGTCCTTTCGGAATATATAGGCACATTCGCCGGGTAAAGCACACCCTGCAACTCCCGGCTATAATAAACGACAATAAATCATACCACAAAAGCCGGAAAATAGCAAGTGCTTTTGTGTGAATTTTTGACAAATTCCGCGGATTCTTATTCAATTATCTTTATGCGGTTGGGTTCACGGTCTTTAAAGGGGGGATCCTCATCGCCGCAGCCGATGCCGATACCCACCATAAAGGGATAGTCCGGCGGGATGTCCAGCGCCTGCCGCCACTTCGCGCCGGCAGCGGCATCAGAGAAGAGTGCTCCCACGCTCCCGACAATGACACTCTCCAAGCCGACGGCGCGGGCGGCGATGGCAATGTTTTCCGCCATTATACCGGCATCCATGGGAGCCTCACGCTCCGCGAAGATGAACGCAAAGAGCGGCGCATTGTGGTAAAAGGGATTCTTATCCGAACGCGTATGCACCGGCGTGTCCCAGCCGACGATGTTCTTGAAATCCACTTGCATCTTTTGCAGCATTACTGCATTTTGGGTGAAGCGCACGTGGCATGGCTGCGCGTTACGCCCCGATGGGGCGCGCTCCGCCGCACTTAGCAGCGCGCGCAAACGGGTATTGTCAATCCGCTCTGGCGTATACTCCCGGATGGTTTTCCGTCCGAGGACAGCTTCCAAAGCCTCCATGCGTTATTCCCCCGCTTTCTGCAATACGCCGCCGAGGATTTCAATGCCCTGCCGCAGCTGTTCGTTGGTAGGTGTGGAAAAATTCAGGCGCACGGCATCCCTGTGCGCATCACCCTCCACGGCAAACGCATTTCCCGGGACAACGGCGACTTTCTCCGCAACGGCAGCCGAGGCAAAGTCCACGGCATCCAATCCCGCCGGCAGGCTGCACCACAGGAACAAGCCGCCCAGCGGCTTCTCAAAGTGCAAAGCCGGGCAATACGCCGCCAAGGCATCGGTCATGATGTTCAGTTTGTTTGTATAAATCTCCCTTATTTTCCGGATGTGCGCCGCCGTGTCATAGCCCGTGAGCCACGCATAAACAATCTGCTGCGAGAGCATGGAGGTATGCACATCCGAGGCTTGCTTACCGACCGTCATCTTCGCGATAATCGGCGCGGGTGCCAGCGTATACCCGACACGGATTCCGGGAGATAGCACTTTGGAGAGGCTCCCCGCGTAAATGACAATTCCCTCCTTGTCAAAGCTCTTGATGCTCGGGAGCGCTTCGCCTGCGTAGCGCAGTTCGCCGTAGGGGTTGTCCTCCAGAATCAGTACATTGTATTTCAGTGCCAAGGCATAGATGGCTTTGCGCTTTTCCAAGGATGCGGTCCATCCGGTCGGGTTCTGGTAGTTCGGGATTGTGTAGATGAACCGCACCTTCGGCTCCGTCTTTAATAGCTCCTCTAATACATCAATATCCATACCGTCCGGGCGCATGGGAACCCCGCGCAGTTTCACGCCGTACGAGCGGAACGTGTTCAATGACCCAATGAACGACGGTGATTCACTGAGGACCGTATCCCCCTCGTTGCAAAGTGCCTTGCACGCCAGATCCATGACCTGCTGCGCCCCGCTGGTAACAATCAAGGTATCAAACGCCTCCCCCAAACCCAGGCGTTGCTTGCAGTCGGCTGCGAGGAAGCTGCGCAGCGGCTCATAGCCTTCTGTCACGCCGTACTGGAGGCAATCGGTCGGGCGCTCGGCGAGGAGTTTCGCGGTAATCTCCCGCACCTCCTCCACGGGAAAGGCATCGGGTGCCGGATTCCCGGCCGCCAAAGGGATAATCCCGGGCAGGGAGGTAGCTTTGAGTATCTCCCGAATGGCGGAGGGTGCCAAGCCGGAGATGCGGTTTGAAAAGGTATAGTCCATAGGTGTCTTCCCCCTGTTTGATATGCGTAACATTATAGCACGTTTCGGGGGGATTTGCAAGGGGGAGATTCCCTACCTCATGCCTCTTGTTTCTGCTTGACAAATCGCCGAAACAGGTGTAGAATAGCATTATTGCCGCTGCAGTCCTCCCGCATGAAAAGGAGTAAGAAAGCCAATGCGTATCAAAACCAAACACACGATTTATACGCTGCTTTCGCTTCCGTTGCTTCTTGCTTTGGCTACTGCTTTGATTTATTGGCGGTTTTATTATATCTGCGGTATATGGGGCGTACCTTTTCTCCTCTCAGAGATTGCGGCGGCACTTTTCACAGGTGCTTTGACGCTCCTTGCTTTGCTACTGCGGGGCGGGTTGGAAAAGAAAGCTATGCTATGGCGCGTTTCCCTCAGCACAGCGGTATTCTTCGGAATAGAGATGACGGCACTTCCGTCCGTACTCTACCGCGCCATGCACCTGACCGACAACCTTGCCGCCGCCTGTGATATGGTTTTACTGGTAATAGCCATACATCTATCGGTGCTGCTTTTGCTTGCGGCTGTATGGCTTTTCGGAAAAAAGCGCACGCTGTGCGGTGCGTCGGTCTTGCTTGGCGGCTTCGCCGCCGCATTGTTCTTTACTTATTATTCCATTGCCCGCCAAAGCCTCCGAGATTGGGATATACCGATTCCCGCTGTCACCCAAAACGAACAGGAGTACACAGGCATGACACACGCTGATTTCTATGTATCCCCGCAAGGCAGCGACAGCAATGACGGCTCCGCTGCATCCCCCTTTGCCACACTCGAGAAAGCGCGGGCTGCCGCCGCCGCCCTCCCCCAAACGGAGAAACGCATCGCCCTCCATGCCGGCACCTACCCGACAAAGGGACTGGAGCTTACCGCGGAAGACAGCCATACCGTTTGGGCTGCCTATGGGGATGGGGAGGTCATTCTCTCCGGCGGGACAGCACTTGACCCTGCCGCCTTCGTCCCCGTAACGGACCAAACCATCCTGGAGCGCCTCCCCGCAGAAGCACAGAAGAAAGTCTTATGCCTTGACCTAGGGGCATTGGGCTTTACCCGCGCCGACTGGGGGGAGATGAAAGCCATCGGTGCTTATAACACCGCGCAGTCCTATGACGGCGGTGCCTATGCGCCCAAGCAGATGAAACCCCTCACCGCAGAGCCTGTGGATGATACCAGAACCGCGCCCATGCAGTGCGAGCTGTTCATCAACGGCTCCCGCGCCGTCTATGCGCGCTACCCAAACGCCCTGCCCCTCGTAACGCACGCTACCACAGACGAGGAACTGCGCACACAGTTTGTCTACACGGGCGCAGTCCTCCAAGACACCGTGCGCGGCATCGGCGGCGGGGAAGGCTCCCAAGACGGTATGATGAACCCGCCCGGCGACATCTTCCAACCCGACACGGCCACCGCTGCTCGCATAGTGAAGTACAAGACCCTGGAAGATGTCTGGGCGATGGGCTGGTGGTGGTTCGACTGGGCGGACGGCTCCTCCCCCCTGAAGAGCTATACCCCCGAAAGCAACGCCCTCGAAACAGAGTACTTCAGCTACTACGGCATGAAAGAGGGCAGTCCCTACTATATATATAACGCCTTAGAGGAACTGGATGCCCCCGGGGAGTGGTACTTGGACCGCGCAAACGGTATTGCCTATGTGTACCCGCCCGACGGCTTCGCTAATGCGAAAGTTACCCTCTCCTTGGCGACCGGCCACCTCATCCGAATTGACGGCGGCACAGGTATCACCTTTGACGGCATTACCCTTGAAGCCACCCGCGAGACCGCCGTATCCATAAGCGGCGATTATAATACCCTCCAAAACTGCACCCTGCGGGACATAGCCAACTGGGCAATCTGGATCAACGGCACGGGGAACACCGTCACAGCTTGCGACATCAGCCGCACGGGCTTAGGGGGAATCACCATAGACGGCGGCGACCGCGAGACACTCACCCCCGGCGGCAACGCCGTCACCAATTGCCGCATTCATGACTGGAGCGAGATATACCAAACCTACTGCCCGGCGGTTTCCCTCAATGGTGTCGGCAACGTCTGCCGCAACAATGAGATGTGGAACGCCCCGCACGAAGCCGTCACCTGGGGCGGGAACAACCATGAGATATCCTATAACCGCATCCACGATGTCTGCCTGCTCTCGGATGATGCGGGAGCCATCTATGCCGGGCGCCGCTGGGATTGGTACGGCACGCAGGTGAATTATAACCTCCTCTACAACCTCGGCGCGGGCAGCCACCGCCCGCACGGTATCTACTTAGATGATGCGCTCAGCGGCATCACCTGCATCGGCAATACAGTTATAGACGGTCCGTCCTGCGGCATCTTTATCGGCGGCGGCAGGGATCTGACGGTACAGAACAATCTCCTCATAGACTGCGTGACCGCCATCGGCATGGACGCCCGTGCGCGGGAGGGAGTTGTCTCCAATGGCTGGTACAAAGGCGCAGTCACAGGCGGAGTTATGTGGGAGACGCTCCAAGCCTCCCCCTGGCAGAGCCAGATCTGGCAGGAGGCTTTCCAGCAGTACAAGGCGTACCTGACGGACTTTGCGGATACAGAGAAGCCGGGCTTCCCCGCCAACCCTGCGGGCGGCGACCTGCGCGGGAACATCGCATTCTCCAACCATCTCTCTTCCTACGGACCCTTCCGCCTGCCGAACTGCTACAACTTCGCGGACGACGCGAAGCGTTTCTCCAAGACGGAGGGCAACCAGACCTACCCGCTCTCGGATATGTTCCTGCGCTTCACGGATTACAAAGCGGGGGACTATACGTTCAAGCCGGGAATGGTTCCGGAGGGCTGGCAACCGATTCCCTACGACCGAATCGGCGTTCAAGGGGCATGAAGCAAGAAGCATGAAGCAAGAATCTGCATCTCACCTAAAATAGTTACAATCGGTAACAAAAAATAGCCAAAATCTGCCCCACTGTTCCTGCTTCCCTTGAGGCACCCAAGCAGTGCCTATGGAAAATTCGCCCACCAGGACATAAGGCGAATTTTCCATCCAAGCGGGCAAGTTTCCGCGGGGGTCCGGGGGACTCCCCGGCCGCGGGGGGTCCCGGGGGCGCCGCGGGACGCGCTCCGGGCGGGGGTTTGGGGGCAGCGCCCCCAATCGGGGCGGCAACCAACCCAAGTGAACAACCTGCCATGGGGGAAGAACAGACCAAAGTGTAATCTCAAGAAGCAAGAAGCAAGAGGCAAGAATCTGCAACCAACCCACAATAGTTACAAACGGTAACAAAAAATGCACCAACCAAGAGGCATGAGGCAAGAAGCATGAAGCAAGAATCCACTACCCACCTCGCTGAGAAACAAACACATATGTTAGAGCAGCCGGTCAGCATGCTCGTGCTGCGGCTGAGCCTGCCCTGCATGGCGAGCATGCTCATCAGTGCATTGTATAACATGGCGGACACCTACTTCGTCAGCTCCTTGGGTACATCGGCGACGGCGGCGATAGGGATTGTGTTTTCCCTGATGAACATTATCCAAGCGGTGGGTTTCTTCTTCGGGCACGGCAGCGGAAACTATATGTCACGCCAACTGGGGGCGGGGGATTTCGCCGGCGCACGGCAGATGGCGTCGATGTCCCTGGGGCTGTCTCTCACCGTAGGGATGCTGATTTCCGTCAGCGGGCTGGTGTTCCTTGACCCGCTGGTGAATGCGCTGGGTGCAACCGTGACCATCGCGCCCTTTGCAAAGGACTATATGCGCTGGATCCTCATCGGCGCGCCTTTCATGACCGGCAGCTTCACGTTGAACAACCAACTGCGCTATGAGGGCAACGCCGCCTACGGTATGGTCGGCATGGTGTCGGGCGCGGTGCTGAACACCGCCTTGGATCCGCTGCTCATTTTCGTTTTTCGTATGGGTACAAGCGGTGCGGGCATCTCTACCATGCTGTCGCAGGCACTCGGTTTCTGTATCCTTCTCCACGGCACGACCCGCAAAGGGGCTGTGAAGATAAGCATAAAGGACATGAAGCCCACAGCCCGCTTGGTCAAAGAGCTGTTCCGCGGCGGCACTCCATCCCTCTTCCGGCAAGGACTTGCCGGCTTTACTGCCGCCGCCCTGAACCGCACAGCCGCCGGTTTCGGAGATGCAGCCGTCGCCGCCATCAGCATCGTACAGCGGTTCACCATGCTTGTGTACTCCTGTGTCTTAGGTTTCGGGCAGGCCTTCCAGCCGGTCTGCGGCTTCAACTACGGCGCGAAGCGCTACAGCCGCGTGCGCAAAGCGTTCTGGTTCTGCGTGAAGCTCTCTACGTTGGTACTGGTGTGTTTGGCAGCCCTCGGCGCCGTCTTCGCCCCGCAAATTGTGCAGTTCTTCAACAAGGAGGACAACCCGCTTGTCTCCGAGATAGGCACGGCGTACCTGCGCTACTGCTGTATCACCATCCCACTGTTCGGGTTCTTTATCATCACGAATATGTGTACGCAGACCATCGGCGATGCCGTGAAAGCGAGCTTCTTGGCGATTGCCCGGCAGGGGGTATTTATGATTCCCCTTCTCTTTATCCTCCCAAGGCTCCTCGGTCTGCGCGGCTTGGAGATGATCCAAATGAGCAGCGACATCCTCTCCTGCCTCTGCGGATTCATCATCGGCATCCTTACTGACCGCAAAATGAAGCGTCTTGCCGCAGAAGCAGAGCTAATTATTACAAATAATTCGCAAAAAACCATGAAAAATGACGAAAATGCTTGCAATTTGTCACAAGATGTGATAAAATGATTTATGGTGTGAAAGAGAAGTGGTATGCGCTCCCGCCGTCTGTCGGCTAACACGCGGCGGGGCGGCGTATACCGAGGGCGGGGACCGTACGGCGTACCCCGCCCATCGGCAAAAACGAAGAAAGAGAAAATCCCATGAATGCTTTACTTTTTGATTTGTTTAACACACTGACTGCCCTCGAATCCAGCCCCTCTGAACATGAGAAAAACGTCTTGGGCCTCACGCAGAACGAGTGGGAGGCAATCGTTTGGGGGGATCGCAACCTCTATGATGCAAGGGCGCGGGGGCACCTGCACACCCCTATGAGCATCATCGAGCAGTTTGCCCTGCGCACCAACCGCAAGTATTCGAATGCCGACCTGCGGGAGATGCTCCGCATACGCACGCAGCGTTTCCGCGCAACCCTCATGGAACCGCCGCAGGAGGTTTTGGATACCCTGCGGCTACTCAAACGCCAAGGTTATGCCCTCGCCCTCGTGAGCAACGCGGATGTCTTAGACATCCAGTACTGGAAGTCCTCTAAGCTCTCGAAGCTGTTTGATACCGCCGTCTTCTCCTGCAACTGCGGTTATGTCAAGCCGGAGAAGGAAATATATCAGCTTGCCATCTCCGCCCTGTCCGGCGCGACGGCTCCCGCCGTCTATATCGGCGACGGCGGCAACCGGGAGTTCGAGGGCGCCAAAATGCTTGGCATGAAATCCGTACAGACCACACAATTCCTGACTGGACTCTCCGTCTCCGCCAAGCAGGCTCCCTTTATAGACAAAACCATTCGGCACATCGCAGCATTGCCCGGGGTGCTGGAAACACTGTGAGGCGGCGGCGGGGCGTCGCGAAGCCCCGCGGCGGGGCGCGACCCGCCGGGCGGCGCCCCCCCGACGCGGCCCACGTTG
>JAISUW010000066.1 GCA_031271865.1 Oscillospiraceae bacterium | reverse complement strand
AAACTTGCCCGCTTGGATGGAAAATTCGCCTTATGTCCTGTTGGGCGAATTTTCCATAGGCGCTGCTTGGGTGCCTCTATGTGGGTTGGGGGCAGGGTTTCGGTTTCCTGTCTGGGTTGGGTGCATGGTCTTGCTTTTTGCCTCTTTTTTGTGCATTTTGACGGAGAAATTGGGTTTTTGCTATTGAACAATCGTGAATTTGACGAAAATTTGGTGTGGAGAACGCTTGTCTATTGCTTCTTGCCTCTTGTCCCTTGGCTATTGCTGCAGAAAAAAATAAAGGGCAACTATGTTCCTGAATCGGTTGCTTCCTTCCAATTACTATTATAATGAAATTATTGGATTTGTCAAGAGGTTTGGCAATATTTAACAGTATGTTCATAATCATATTTTTACGGCAGGCGGTTGCTTTTTACGGGAAATATGTGGTATAATCTCTTGGAAACAATTTGATCGGAGGTTCAGCGGATGAAAGAAAAACATATCCTCCCGCCCGAACGCCAAGCCGCACTCCTTGACCGTGTGCAGGTCGGTACTTTGGCTACCGTAAAGCCGGATGGCTCACCTTATGCCGTTCCGGTGCATTTTGTATACCTGGGAGACAAAATCTACATACACGCCGGGCCGCATGGGCAAAAGTATGAGAACCTCTTGCAAAACAGCCGAGTGAGCTTCTCTGTCTGGGAGATGGCAGGTTACGGCGGCATGGACAATGCCGAGCCATGTAAGACCGGCACACGCTATGAGAGCGTTATTCTCTCCGGGACGGCTCGGGTTGCGGATGATTCTGCTTTGAAGCGCAGTGTTCTGCGGGCTTTTGCGGAGAAGTATACCCCCGATAAGGATGCCGGCAATATCCCGGATAGTGCCGTGGAACGCACTTGCGTCATTGAAATCATGGGCAGCCGCACCGGGAAAGTGCGCCAATAGCTTGGCATCGGACAGTCCCTTTCTATAATACCTTAATACCTTGACTTTTTGCTTCACGCATGCTATAATAGCAAAGTGCGGCAAGGAGTGTATGGATATGAAAAAACGATTCGCTTTTTTGAAAACGAAACCTGCGAAAATAGGCATTCTCTCTATAGGGCTGGCTGCCGTTTTGGCGGCGGCTTTCTTTTTGGCTCCCGGGGCGGATAAGGGTAATAACCCTTACGCTGCTACCGGCGCTGCCGGCGCTGTAAATGCTGGCGTTTCTGCGGCGGCAAGCAGTTCGGCTGCAAATGCCGAGGAAACAACAGGTCTTGGGCAAGGCGATAATACGTATGCCATCGGGAGTGCGGCAGCTGTCAGTGGGGACGGCAGCCTCCGGGAGGGGGTTACGCTCCCCGCAAGCGGTACTACGGCTTCGCAGACAACTGTGATGGTTTCGGTCAATGGCAGCACAACCGCCGCCGGATCGTCCGCAACTGCCGCCGCTTCCAACACCGCTTCCAACCGCTACAGCTATGCAGCCGCTGCGGCAGCGGATGCAAAAACGACCGCTGCCGCGACAACGGCAAGCACGGCGCAGAGTACATCTGCCGCTGCTGCGGCATCGACCGCCACTGCCACAACGGCAAGCAGTTGGATTTACTCCCTGTACCAAACGCAACCTCGCGTGACGACCGCACACGCCACAACTGCCGACCGCTACGACACGGGTGAGGTGCCGGCCGGGGAACAATTGCCGGACGACATCACCACCACGAACCAAACGACGCATACCGCGAAGCTCTCTATATCCTGCACGACAATCATGAATAACAGCAGTGCGTTTGACCCGAACAAAGTCAGCATTCTGCCGGCAGACGGCGTGATTATGGCTTCGCGTACTGTCACTTTCAAAGAGGGCGAAACGGTCTTCGATATTCTCCAACGCGAGTGCCGCGCCCAAGGCATACAGATGGAGTTTGAAAATACACCCGGCTACAATTCCGCTTATATAGAAGGTATAGGAAATATATATGAGTTTGATTGCGGAGCGCTCTCCGGCTGGAAATATAAGGTGAACGGCTGGTTCCCGAATTATGGATGCAGCCGATATAGCGTTATGCAGGGCGATGTCATCGAGTGGGTCTACAGCTGCAACGGCGGAACGGATGTCGGCGGCAGCAATGCGTAGGGTGTTTTGCGGCGGATGAAAGGGCTCGATAAACAATTATGAAATTTCTTTGGGCATTACAAATATATTTCTTGACAAACTGCGGGAGAAGTGTTACAATTTAAGTATGGATTGTTACGAATCCGGCGCGATTGAACATATGTTCTAAACATAATAAAGGAGTGTTCCCCGATGAAAAAAAGCCCTTGGAAACGCATTCTCTCGGTTGCCTTGGTACTTGCATTGGCTGTTACTGTCCTTTGTCTTCCGGCTACAGCTGCGGATGTACGCGAGGAGGACTGCACGGTCTACCCGACCATCTTTATCCGCGGCGGCGCCCATGCGCTGAATATGCTCGATGAGAACGGCGTTGCCGTAAGGTATGACGACTACATTGCTGCAGGCAATACCCTGCCGGAGGGCGCGTTCGAGGATGGGGGCAACATCGAGTATTTCGATGTCGGCGACCTGATGGAAATGATTCCCTTAGGGGAAATTATGGACGCAGTCTCCGCGCTGGATTTTGCCAAGCTTAGTGAGATTGTTGCGGACATCTTCCCGAAAGCCATGGCGGAAATTCTCTGTGACAAGAACGGTGACCCCATCGGGCCTTGGGGCGAGGACTATGCCATTGAATGGGATGCCAACAACCCCGGTTACCTTATCTATGAATACCGCGGGATGAATATCTACAAAACGGCGTTTAATAACGACTGGCGGCTGTCGCCGATTGAGAATGCCGCCAAATTGGATGAGACCATCCAAGAGATTAAGGATACCATGGGTGTCGACAAAGTCAATATCGATGCCATCTCTTTCGGTGGTTCTACGCTTGCCGCTTATTTGGATATTTACGGACGTGAGAATGACTTTGAAGACGTTGCTTCTGTTGTATTCAACCAGACTCTGTCTAACGGCACCGCTTTCATGGGAAACATTGCCAACCGTTCCCGCGTGGACATCAGCGCGGATGCCCTCTCCCAGATGACCATCCTCCCGCTCTTCGGTCTGACCAGCAGCATCAAGGATATGCTGAATCCTTGGCTCTCCCTGCTCTATGAGCCGGGCATTCTGACTGCGCTGCTGAAACTTGTGGAACTCATCGCCGACCCGTTGTTGGATGACCTTTACTTCAAGGGTCTCCTGCCCTCCATGTTCCAGATGCCGGGATTCTGGGCGGAAATGAGCCCCTCCGATGCCCGCGGCGGTATCCAGTATTTGTTCAACAGCTGCGAAGCAAAAGCCAACGGGATTGTCGGCTCCGAGTACACCGGACTTATTGAGAAGATTATGGACTATGTAGCCATCCAAGAGCGTGCGAAGGAAACCATCCAACTCGCATCTGAAAAGTGCAAAGTCGGCATCCTCAGCGGCTACGGCTTCTCCAGCGCACCTTTCGGTGTGGACACCTATGCGCAGAGTGATACGTTTGTGGAAGTGCCTTCCTCCTCCTTCGGCGCTACCGCAGCGCTGCCCGGGGAGACCCTCGGCTGGTTCTATACACAAAAAGCGCATACGGACAAGAACTTTATCTCCCCCGATAAGGTCATTGATGCCTCCACGTGTGTCCTCCCGGAGAATACTTGGTTCTTCAAGAATCTGCCGCACTCAGAGGAATGGGAGTTCGACGGCTGGTATATGTGGTTCCTGCGCACACCGAACCCGACGGTATTCTCCAGTTCGGATTACCCGCAGTTCCAGGAATTCGTAGGGAAAATCAAACTGGATAACGATTCTGACGGTACGCAAACGGAAATGAAAGTCTTTACGGATGTCGCTGCCTTTGTCCCGACCGTTTGGGATTATATCAATGACATCTTCAAGTTCTTGATGAAGGTCTACCGCTGGATTGTCACCTTGCCTTTCTGTTGGATTTAATGCCCATTGTGCGGCATACTACTCCCATACGCCCATACACCGCGCCCATAGGGGCAGGTACGCCCTGCTCCTATGGAGTGCATTTCGGAAAAAGGAGATTGGTAAAATATGGAAAATTTGAAGAATGACCCCATCTTGCCGGGCACAGAGCCGCAATTACAGCACTATGCCGCGAATTTGTTGGAACCCGCTTTCGGTCACATCCAGCAGAATGCAGACAGTTGCGTATTCGGTCTGCACCGCGATGAAACGCGCAAGCATTATATCTATAATTACATGGGCTGCCGCGCCACCTATGAAGAATTGGATGCTGATGTGGAGCGGGTTTTCCGTGCGCTTTATGCGCTCGGTGTACGGCAAGGCGACTGCGTGACGATTGCCCTCCCGAATGTCCCGGAAGTTATTAAATACACCTACGGAACTTTCCGCTTGGGCGGCATTGCCGCCTTAGTTGACCCGCGCACCAACGGTCTCGGAATTGCCCAGCGCACCATTGACACCAAGAGCAAGGCGTTGGTGGTGCTTCTGGATCTGTGCGACCCCAAAATCGATGAGATTCTGGCTGTCCTCCCGGACATACCGGTCATAGTTGTGAGCCCGGCGGACTCTTTCCGTCCGACCGCAGGGCTGATTCCTTTCCTCGGCGGTATTATGTACGGCAAGAAGATGAAAGCGTTCCAAGCCGCGCGGACGGACCGCTTCGGCTTTGTAAAGGAAGAAAAGGGCTTCTACCGGCTCTACGGTCCCGATGGGGAAGTGCGCTCACCGGATCCAGCTGCCGGTGCGCCGCTGCTGCCGCAGAAAGAGGGCGGCCATGGCTATTATATCCGCCATGCCGATTTCGTTAAGCTCGACAAGGATCAGTGGGATTGCCGCGGGGTTTACTATGAGGATATGCCTGCGGCGATTCTCTACACTTCCGGAACGGCATCCGATGGTGTGATCAAAGGGGCGGTGCACACCCATGCCTCCCTGAACGCGGCGCCGGGCAATCTGCAATTCGCACTCAACCGCGAACATTTCGGTCATGGGAAGACTTTCGGCGGCTTCATTCCGTTCTTCTCTGCCTATGGGCTATTCAACGGTCTGCACTCCTGCCTCTACGGCGATGTAGAGATGCTGATGATTCCGGTTTTTGACCCCAACCATTTCGCAGATGTCATTCTCAAGTATAAACCCAATATCTTCCTCTCCGTCCCGGGGTTTGTGGAGCAGCTGACACGCCATCCGAAGCTGCAAAAGAAGTCCAAGAAGCTCTCATTTATCACCATCCCGATTTCCGGCGGCGATAAGATTTCACCTGCGGCAATGGCGGCGGTCAATGACTGTTTTGCCCGCAACGGCTGCAAGTCCGGTGTGCGTGTCGGTTACGGTTCCTCCGAGTTCGGCGGCTCTATCAGCCTTATGCCGCACTATGACCCCAATGATACTGCCACTTTCGACTGGCATACCGAGGGAAATACCGGCTATCTGCTGCCCGGCATCAAAGCGCTTGTCATTGACCCTGATACGGGGGAAGTCCTGCCGCCGAACACGCCCGGTGAGATTGTGCTGCATTCCAAGTCGATGATGCTCAAGTATCTCAATGCGCCGGAGCCGACGGAGGAAATCACTTGGTTTGACAGCGACGGCGTGAAATACTTCCGCATGGGCGACAAAGGCCGCATTGATGAGCGGGGAGCAGTCTACTTTATAGATAGGTATAAGCGCTCGATTATGCGCCCCGATGGCCACACGGTGCATCCCTCCCCAATTGAGAATGTCATTATGAACCACGAGGCTGTGCAAACTGCGGCTGTGGTAGGTGTAGCCCGTGAAGGACTCTCCGGTGCCATTCCCATGGCTTTTGTGGTTCTGAAAGAGGAATACCGTAACGGTGATGATGCGCAAATCGAAAAAATCCTGCGCGAGATAGACGGCTTCTGCTTTAAGCTCCTTCCCGGCAGAGACAAAGCCATGTGCTACAAAGCCGTCGATGCCCTCCCGATGACACCGATGGGCAAGGTACACTTCCGCGAGTTGGAAAAGACACCTTTTGACCCCAACAACTGTATTGTCACGGACAGCCAGTTTGTTATTTAATTGGTATAGGCAACCGGGCGCAGTATTAATACCATTTATAAGCATCTCACTATCGGGAGGTGCTTTTTTGTTTCCATTATATAACTGCGGTTTATTCGGCGATTACGGGCAAACTACTCTTGCAATCCCCAAACCAACCATGAAAGGAAGAAATAAGTATGGCTTCCCTCACCACCAAGGAACTCTCCGGCATTGAGGATCAACTCGGCGCAGAGGAACTGCTCGTCAAGAAGTTTCAATCCTATGCACAGCAAGCACAGGACCAGCAAATCAAGTCGCAGGCTGAACAGATGGCGAAACGCCATAAGCAGCACTTTGACACGCTCATGGGTTTCCTGTACTAAGAACCCCTCGGCAACCGAATCTAACAACTGAATGAAACGAAAGGGTGTCACCGCTATGGCGCAGCAAAAACAACCCGCGAAGGGTCTCCAAGACCAAGAAATCCTGACCGATATGCTCTCTGCCCAGAAGCAGATTTCCGGCAACTACAACACCTTTGCCGCCGAATGCATGAACCAGCAGCTCAAGGGAGAGATGCTGAATCTTCTCCGGGACTCCCAGTCCATGCAGTCGACGATTTTCGGCGAAATGCACAAACGCGGCTGGTATGAACCTAAGTCAGCAGAACAAAAGCAGATTGACCAGACCCGTCAGAAATTTGAGGGCATCGCACAGAGCCTTACAATGTAATCCTCTCTAAAGCCCTCCTCCAAACGCTTTCACCGTATTCATCTTCATCCTCACCTCCAAGCCGCCGCCCGGGAAACCCCGGGCGGCGCGCTGTTTTCTGAAAAACTTTCACAAATACCGGAAAAACAATTGCATTTCCGAACCAAATATGCTATAATCTATCTGCAAAAAAGAAGAGAAAAAAATCCCTGTTTGAAGCCCGGCAAACCACGGACAACGGTCTGCCCACCGGCAGACTAACAATAAAGGGGGAAAACCAAATGCCAACCGACCAAAAACAGTACAGCTTCCTGCCTGATGAACGACCGCCGCTTGGAAAACTCCTCATCTTTGCCGTCCAACAGATTCTCGTCATGTTCCCGGCGACCGTGCTGGTCGCTATCCTCACCGGATTTGACATCGCGACCACCATCTTTGCCTCCGGCTTTGCCACCATTTGTTTCATCTTCGTCACGGGCCGGCAGATTCCGCTCTTCTACGGTTCCAGCTTCTCGTACTTGGCTGCGATTGGGTCACTGATGACCACCCGTATGGCAGAGGGCGCCGACAAACTCACTGCTATCCGTGAGGCACAGTTCGGTATCGTCCTCAGCGGTCTTGTGTCCATCGCCGCAGGGCTGATTATCATGAAGTTCGGCCGCAAACTGATTGACAAGATTCTCCCCGCTACCGTCACCGGTCCGGTCGCGATTATCATCGGACTCTCCTTAGCCGGGTCGGCACTCAACAACTCTTTCTCCAATATGGACTTGTCCCTTACCGCCTCTGCGGACGCGAAATGGTCCGTGGGGGTTGCGCTGTTTACACTTATAGCGACCATCTTCTTTTCCGTTTATCTCAAGGGTGTCCTTTCGCAATTGCCGATATTCTTTGGGGTTATCACAGGCTATGCCGCCGCCGCTATAGTGACGGCTACAGGTGCGGCGCAGCTCATTGACTTCCACGCTATTACGGAAGCAAGCGTCATTGCCCTCCCGCACTTCTCCCTGCCGAAACCGAACGCTGCAGCCGTGCTTGCCATCATGCCCATTGCCATCGCCACCATTCCGGAGAGTACGGCGCACCTCTTCCAATTGGATATATACGTAAATGACCTTGCGAAGAAACGCGGCTTGGAGGGCAAATACAACATCGCAGATAAGCTCGGGTTGAACCTCGTCGGTGATGGTATCGGCGACATCATCGCCGGCTTTATCGGCGGTCCCGCAGGTACCAACTACGGTGAAAACCTTTCCACCATGGCCATTACCCATAACTTCTCCATTCCGGTGCTTCTGGTTGCCGCCGGGTTGACTATGCTCATCTCTTTCTCAGGAACACTCTCCGCTGCTGTGAACTCCATCCCCGCTTGCGTCATCGGCGGTATGGGCATATACCTCTTCGGTGTGATTGCCGCCCAAGGTGTCGCGATTATGATCGAAAAAAAGACAAATATGTTCTCCTCTAAGAACCTTGCCGTCATCGCGGTCATCCTTATCCTCGGGGTCGGCGGATGCATTATCAGCGGCGGCACGATTCCTTTCTTCGGTGCGAATCTGCCGGCTATCGCTACGGCTGCCGTCGCAGGAATCGTTTTGAACCTCTTGCTCTCTTTCGGGGAGAAAAATGAGGAAAATGCGGAAGATAGCAGCAATGCCGCATAGATGGAGCATTGCTCCATTTTTTGCCCCCAGAAAGGAGTTGAAACGCATGGAAGCGCAAGCTCCCCTCACCGATGCTGAAATGCTCTACCGACCGGAACCGACAGGAACGACCGCGCCGGGAGAGCCGTTGAAACCGATAGTACTCACACACCCATTGATACAGCACAAACTGACAATCCTTCGCGACGAGCGGACGGGAACTAAGCAGTTCCGCGAACTGGTGGATGAAATAGCAATGCTCATGTGCTATGAGGTCCTGCGCGATTTGCCGCTGGAGGACGTGGAGATTACCACGCCGATGTGTAAGGCTATCACGAAAAAGATAGCAGGTCCCAAGCTGGCACTCGTACCGATTCTCAGAGCCGGCTTAGGGATGGTGTCCGGCGTGTTGAACCTTGTACCCTCTGCAAAAGTCGGGCATATTGGTCTGTACCGTGACCATGATACGCTCAAGCCGCATGCCTACTATTGCAAGTTACCGGAACACATTGATAAGCGCTTGGTAATCGTCCTTGACCCAATGTTAGCTACCGGCGGCTCTGCTGTACAGGCTGTTGATTTTCTCAAGGAGTATGGAGCACGCAACATCAAGTTTGTATCCATCATAGCCGCGCCGGAAGGCATTACTGCCTTGCACCATGCCCATCCGGATGTGCAGCTCTACTGCGGCTGTGTGGACGAAAAGCTCAATGAGGTGGGGTACATTCTTCCGGGTTTGGGCGATGCCGGCGACCGCATTTTCGGAACGATGTGAGGTTTGTACGCTGAAACACAAGGGCACACGAATGTGTGCCCTTGTAGGTTTTCGGTATTCTTTACCCTGCTGTATCGGTTGTTTCCGGCAGGTAAGCCGCTTTCCACGCTATCACAATGGCTTGGCGTGCCGTATCCTCCGTTGTCTTGCCGGTGGTATAGGCGGCGAAGGCTTTTCCTGCGGCAGCAGGGAAGCTGCCTTCCGGGAGAAGCGCGACAAAACTCAAGCGATTGCTGTGCGTCCCATCGGTCAAGAATGCATAGGAAGCTGTTGTAATAGGGTTGGTCTGCAAGGATGCCTGCGGGAGCGTGGTATACGGCGGCCACAGTTGCAGCGAACGCAAAAGGAAGTCCGTTCCCCGTTCAGAGCTTGTGAGCCATGATAAAAAGTCAACTGCGGCTTTTTGTTCCGCCTCTGTGGCAGTTGCGGAGATAGCCGCCCAGAGTTTTCCTTCTACGGCAACGCCGCCGTCCGTCTCTTCCGGCAAACCCATATACAGCGGTATAAATGCGATGCTGTCATTCGTGACTGTGCGGTCTTTGACAGCATCCAACGCGGGCCAATCCGCCGTTGTGCCCGGCAGGAATACCGCATTGCCGTAGGCAAAGTCTTGGATTGCCGCCGTGTCTGTCCGTGTCTGCAAAGCCTCTGCTTTTGCCGTGCCGTTTTCCGCTGCAAGAGAGAGCAGATTCAAGTAAGCGCCGCCGTTGCGAAAAGTAATAGAGGTTGTGGCGCCTCCCGTCACGCTGACATTGTCACTGCGGAATTCCGCGCTGATCGGAAGCGAGAGTGCATGGGTCAGCCACGTTTTTCCATCGGCTTTGAGGCTCGGTGCGGCAAAAGCGCCTTTAATTTGTAGCTCCGATTTGTGTTTTGTCAGTTCCTGAACCAGTTCTTTCAGGTCCGCGAAGCTTTTGATGTCTTCCGCGGCGTTGATAGAGGCAACTCTGTTCGAGAGAGCAGTATAGGCCAATAGAGCGTTCTTATTTACCAGCAAACCATAGACATCGCAGTCGAGGGGAACAGCCGCCGCTTTACCGCCAACGCGCAAAGCTGTGGAGCTATCTGCCAGTGCGTTGAATACAGCGGTTTCCGCCAGATTGTATGCTGTTTCAGCCAGATTCGGAATCTCTCGGATGTCCCGGAAAAGAATGACAGTCGGCGTATTCGGTTCGGAGAAGGAGGCACCTGATTCCCGTACCGCTGTCTCTACGGGAATACCGGTCAGTGTCTGGTAGTCGGCTCCCAAATCAGCCCAGACCAATCGCTGCTCCCTATCCGGTTGGGCAATGCGAATGGAAAGGGTTTGCTCGGGTTCCGTCTCTGTAAGCTGTGTAGTTGGGATTGGGCTTTCCGTTTTGGTGCCGCAGGAAGCCAGAAGCACCGTGACGACCGGCAACCAAAGGATTGCCGCTCGGCGGCTCCTGCTTTTGATTGTTTTTTGTAGCTTCACCGTTTTGTCCTCGCATATTTCTAATCAAGAAGTATGGTTGCATTCCTGATTAGCTTTCCCTCTCCATTCGGTTTCATACAGAGAAGGGAGGAGAACGGCGGCTTAGCCCAGCTGTATGGTAATCAAATGTGCAGTGTCAACATCGGCAGCGGGGATTGCGATTTCCGCAACGTCAGTGTCGGGGGAGGCACCGCTGAAAGCAAAAGGCATGGTTTCTATGTCTTGTTGATAGATGACGCCCGGTCGCGTTCTGCCGTCCACGGCGGCGGAGAGGAGTGTCTTGCCCGTGGGAATATGTACACGAATCTTCCAAGCGCGGTTCTGTAAAGCACCTGCAAAGTTGCCTTCAGCGGCGGCGATGTTTACACTTAAGGTGCCGCCGTTTGAAAAAGTGCTGAGCGCTGTGGTGCGGTATTTCCCGTCTTTGTAGCCTACGGTGCTTTGGTCATCCTCATAGAGGGTCGTTGTGCCATCGCCGCCGGGGTAGATGTCCAAGGCGATGGTGTCCCATGGCTTTTCATCGATGCAGTCAGCATTCGCTGCAAGCGGCGTGATGCTCCCCGCACGGACGAAAATAGGAGAAGTGTTTATCGTGTGGGATACCGCAATTGTCTGCGGACCGGTGTAGCTCTCCCCGGAGAAAGCATCTATCCATGTGCCGTCGGGGATAAAGACGGTGCGTGTGTCCAAGGCATCGGGGGCAGGGGCAGGAGCGGCGTAGAGGTTGATTCCGAAGTTTCCCCAGACCTCCGTAACATCTACGCGCAGTGCATGGGTGCCGGCGGAAATGCTCTCTTTCTGGCGGCGGAGGTTCTCGTTGTCGCGCTCGGCGTTGTCGATAATTAATTCTCCGTCGATGTAGACCCTTGCACCGTCATCACTGGCAACGCTGAGTACGGCACCGCTGCCGCCGACAACCAGCTCTCCGGTATAACGAACGGAAAAGTCGTCCGTCGGAACAATGCCGGGTACGGGGCTGTCGGGGGTATAATTAATTTGCAATCCCGGCACAATCTCTGTGTGTATCGGCTGCCCTTTGAATTCAGGACCCTTATAATAGACCGCTTGCAAGCCGGGCTGCCCGTTATGGCTGTAGGCGCTGTTCGGAATTAATTGAGCTTCCTGATCTTGCCACGTTGTTAAGGGAGCGACCAAAATGCTGTCGCCCAAGAGATACTGTGTATTATCGGCAGATTCTGTATACTGCGGGTAGTAATAATCCAAACGCCTTGCCAAGGGGAGACCGGTATCATAGTATTCCTTAGAAAGGGCATAGAGGAGAGGCATCAGGTTGTAGCGCATCGCAACAAACTTTCTCGCAATAGCTTCAGATGCTGCATTGAAGTTCCAAGGGGCTTGGTCGCCGTCTGCTTGGTTGCTGTGGTGATAGCGGTAGATAGGAGAGAGTGCGGCAAATTGCGACCAACGCACCCACTGTGAATCCAGCGGCTTAGAGCCGGTGTGACCCGCGATGTCGGCACTGACATAACCTAAGGACATAACCGCACCGCTGCGCACCAAAGCGGCAACCTCCTGCTCCAAGTTGGCAGGGCTGTCGTCCCCGGTCCATTGGATAGAATAGCGGTGTGCGGAGAAGTCGGGCGGGCGGTTGCTCCAAACGCCGTTGTCTATGCCGTCCGTGTTTCCCATGATAAGCGGCCGACGTGCATAGTCGCCGGTTTTGCTCTCCTCATACCAGCGGCGAGTGATGTCTTGGTAGAGGTACATCCCGAAACTCTCTTTGCTGATGCCGTCATAAGGGGAGATGATTGTCGTCCACCAGTTGCGGTCAAACCACCATGCATCCAAGCCTTTCGACAGCAGAGAACGCAAGTTGGAATTACGGTAATGGAGATCTGCCGCTGCCAATGCATGAACGGGTTCCCCCCAGACTTTCTGCGGCTCGGGGTGGTCGTTGAAGATGACTTGCACATTCTTACTGTGTGCATCGGATAGGAATTTCTTCATGTTCGGGAAGAGGTTTGTGTTTATCTGATAGCCTGTGCTGGCGTTCTTGCGCCAATCCGTATCTATAACAAGATTATCCAGTGGGAAGCCCTCCGCTCGATATCGGCCAATGATGGCAAGCGCATCCTTGTCTGAATACGGCCAGTAGCGGCTGTGCCAAAGCCCGAGGGTTTGCAGGGGGACAAGTTCAGCCCTTCCGGTCAGCTCCACAAAATCCTGCCTAAGCTGCTTGGCATCGCCTCTTGCCAGGAAGAGGAATACATCCTGTGCATCGGAATCGCTCTCCCAGCCATTGTAATCCCGATTCGTGCCGTTGAGCAGCGGCTGCTCGGCATAGCCCCATTCTGCCGGGATGACCCTTGGACTGTCGGAAACGGCCCAGACCTCCGGCGTATCTATTGGGTCGGGGAGGTATTGCAGACCGAGGGGTAAGGCTGTGTATGTCCATAGTATCGAGCCATCGGGTGAAAGGACGGTTATTCCATTCAGACTTGTTCCGCCGGCAGGGATTACAACGGTATAAGCATCAGTAACAATTTGTGTGTCTGCAGCGCCCGTTATGACGGTGCTGTCCAAGCCTTCCCAGTCCAAGCGGTTCACCATATGGAAGCTCGGTCTGTCTTCGAAGCCTTCCGCACTTTTCAGCTCTATGCGGCAAAGCGTTGCTGAGAGCGGCTGCACCCGAACACTCCCGACCGTTATGGAACCCGGGAATGGTTCGGGCGCAACCGCGGGCACATACATCCAAATCCAGCCGAAGCATATCCAGCGCAGTATCCACTGCAGGCAAGGGGACAGTTCCTCCCACCATGCGCCGCTCAAAGTTTCATCGGCAGCATAGACACACAGGGCAGGGACGGTAATCGTCCCCAGCAGGGCAAAGCAAAGGAGAATGCAGAGGATTTTTTTGGCTTTTGGCATGGGAATCCTTCTTTCGGGGACGGATGATTTGATCACATTGTGGCGGAAAGCCTCTGATTTGTGCATAATCACAACAAAAAGCAGGCAAAATGGTTGAACAATCGTCATTATGACGAAAACAATCGGGTGATGCTGGTCGCTTTTCCTTTGTCGGCAGACGCTTTTACAATTACTATTATACAGATTTATACGGTTTTGTCAAGCGAAAACGTACGGAATGGAAAGCGTTTTGGTTTTTCTTGACAGATTCGCATGCATCTGTTATAATAATTATTATGGGCGGAAGGTTTCTTTCTGCCGTGACGGAGGTAAGAATACACTGAAATGAATTATTTTTTGTATATTTAGAGGGAATTGCATGATAAAGAAAACCATTCGGCGCTTTTTTTTGTGGGAAAGAAACGGTAGAAGCGAAGCCGGAACTTTGGCGCGTATTCTTTTTGCTGTGAGCACTGCTGCGATAACAACTGTACCCTCCGCAAGCGGTTTTGCAGGCCGTCCGTGGTTTGTCTTGCCTGCTACTGTTCTATCGTTGGCGTTGGCGTTGTTTTTATGCTTTCGGTATCAGTTAATTGAGCGGCTATTGGAAGGGATAACGCCTAAGCAGACGATACTCTTGGCTGCTGTATCCGTCATACTCTGGTACGCCAACAGTCTCAACTATTTCATTTATGTTTGGGACAGGTTGGAAGCTCTGTTGTACGTTGTCCCGCAACTGTCCGTTTTCAGTTTGAACGAACTGAATATACTGTTGAAGATTTGCAGTATAGCCGCCGGTGGAATGGCAGTTTTTGCTGAAGCCGCATTTTTCTATTGGTTTGCCAAAAAGGTTATCCTGTACGGCAGAGGGTGGTTTTCAGAGTCGGATCAATATGAACGTATATACCTTATCTGCGGTTATTTGTTTTTTATAGCTTTTGCCGTATTCGCCTATACGCAAACCTCTGCATTCTATGCCCCCCAGACAAGTTCCTCCGGGGAAGGCTTGTCGTATGACATTGTGTATACGATGGATTCGCCTGCGATTATGAGAGAAAACAGCTTCATTAGTATCAATGCCGGAGAAAACGATTTTCGGAATATTCTATTTGGATTGTTTTCCATGCCTTTTGCGTTGCCTCTGTTCGGTCTTTCCAAAGTGTTGTTCTTTATACCGAATTTCTATGTTTATGCGCTTGCTGCGCTGCAAATCGCCGCTGTTCTTGTTACAATTGCCACCATTGTCCGTTGCATCGGCGTGAAGGGTATCGCCAAAACGGCGGCACTTTGCCTGTTTTCCGTTTCCTATAGTGTGCTGCTGAATGTGCTTTCTTTCGAACAATATGTCTTCTCCACCATGTACCTTGTGCTTTTCCTCTACGCCTGTATCCACGCGCAAAAAGAGAAAGAAGCATTGCTGCTAATGGCCGGCGGTTCCTTGCTGACATCGTTTGCGGCTTCCCCGTTAATCCTGCAGGGAAAATCCCCGCTTCGTTGGCTGCGCCAAGCCGGCAGAATCTGTTTGTCTTTTATCGGAGTTTTCATTCTGTTCGGGCAAGTCCCAATGCTGTCCAGAGCCGCCGCATTGGTACAGCGGTATGGCAGTTTTGTCGGCGGGGCACTTCCTTTCGCCGACAGACTCAAACAATTCCTTCGCTTTGTTGCCTCTGTTTTCGTTCAACCGCCTGCAGGCATTGTGGTAAAGAATGATGCAGTTACCTACCAAATGTATCCGGTGCTTAACTATAGCGTTCTTGGCATAGTACTGCTTGCGCTTGCCGTTTTCGCCGCAGTTTATTGTCATCGGCATCGTTTTGCTGTTCTGTGCGGCGCATGGGTTACTTTCTCTTTTGTTGTCCTTTGCCTTATCGGGTGGGGGACGGCTGAAAATGGGCTGATACTCTATTCGCTCTATTTTGGTTGGAGCTATACTGCATTGCTTGTTCTGCTTGCGGAGAAACTGCTTGCGCGCTTTTACAAGATTCGCGCGGTTCTCTATCTCACGGCAGCGCTTGCGGCGGTATCTGTAAACCTGCCCGCACTTATTGATATGATTTACAAACTTGCCGATTCATACCCGGCTTAAGGATGACTGATGATGAAAACAAATCCCAATGTATCCGCCAATAGCACAGGACGGCTGAAAGGCTGTATAAATCTGATGCGACCGAAGCATTGGATAAAGAATGCATTGGTATTGCTGCCGGTTGTTACAGCGCACCAAATCATGAACTTCGATATTCTTTGCAAAGCGGTCATTGGTATGATGGTGTTTTGCTTTCTGTCCTCCGCTGTCTACATTATCAATGACATATTCGATATAGAAAGCGATCGGTTGCACTCTGCCAAAAAGGGACGACCGCTCGCCAGCGGAGCTGTGAGCTTGGGGATAGCATATGCTTTAATAGGCATTTTACTTTCGGCTGTCATTGTTCCCTGTGCGTTATTCTTTCATTGGAACCCGGTTGCCTATCTCCTCCTCGCAGCGTATCTTCTTGCTAATCTGGCCTATAGTGTGAAACTGAAGCATATTCCAATTGCGGATATCACAGTACTTGCTTCCGGGTATGCGCTCCGTGTCTATTTTTGTTCCGCTGTTACCGGGATTCCGATTTCGAAGTGGCTCTTCCTTACACTGGTTGCCGGTGCGTTTTTCTTGGCTCTCGGGAAAAGACGAGGTGAGTTCCGCAGAGAAGGTACGCAAACCAGAAAGGTCCTAAAACGTTACGATGCGGGCTTTTTAGATAAAACCATGTATATGTGTGAAGGGATGGCGATTGTATTTTACTCCCTTTGGACACTTGATGGGAACAGCGGCACACTTATATTTACTGTTCCTTGTTTGCTGCTCGTCTTGCTGCGCTACAACCTTTTGCTGGAACGCGGCTGCGATGGGGATCCGGTTTCGACACTGCTTAGTGACAAAGCACTGCTGTTTCTCTGTGCTGCTTACGGGCTTATCTTTATGCTTTTATTATACATATAGAGAGCCGCAACTGATTGCGGCTCCTTGGATATGAAAAAGGTATACGCGATCCAGCGTCTTTAGTTCTGTATAACGCGCTCGACAACAAGCTTCCGGAAATCCTGCGTCAGGGTGGAGAAGAACACCGAGAAGCCGGTTATGCGCACCACCAAATCCGGATATCGCTCCGGATGCTCATAGGCATCCAAGAGCTTTGCCTTATCGAGGATGTTGATGTTCACGAGTGAGCCGCCGAGGTCGCAGCAGTAGGTCATCAGCCAAGCGCAGATATTCTCAATCCCCTCGGTACCGTTGGTGAGGGCGGGGTCAATTTCGAGCTGAATCGGCGCGGTATTGCCCCAGGCAGGTTGGACGGAGGCTACGGCTATGCCCATGGCTGTCAAGGCGCCGCTCTCGCGGAAACCCGGTTCCGGGTTGGCGCCGTGCGTCACGGGCGTGCCTGCTTTGCGACCGTTGGGGGTGGCTTGCACGGCGCGGCCCATGCCAATGGTATTGGCCCAAGAAAACAAACCGGGAATCATATTGAAACCCATGGGGGACTTGGATTTCTTGGTGTGGTACACCAGACGGTCTTTGATGGCGACGGCGTACTCGTCTGCACGTGTCTCGCCGAAGCCGTATTTAGGGGTTTGGCGCAAGTAGAGGCGCAAGTCTTCTGCGTCTGCAAAGTCAGTTTCGATAGCTTCAAAAAGCTCTTCCCAGTTGGCGGCGGCTTCGTCGTCAATTGCCCGCTCCACGGAGGCGAAAGAATCCGCTACGGTACCCAGCGCGACAAAGTCTATGCAGAAGTTATAGTTCTCCACGCCGCCGCCGGAGGCATCGAGGGCCTTTTCAATCGGACCGTGGCACATGAAGTCGAGCGCCAGTTCGGGACGCATATAGCGGTAGAATTTATATTGCTGATCCACGGTGTGTTTGATGACATCAATTGCGATGTCCAAGTGCTTATCAAAGAGATGCCAGAGCTTCTCTGTGGAAGGCCGGGGGAGGGTTTTCAGCTCATTCCAAGCAAGCTCAAAGACCTTTCCCATATTGATTTTGACCACGTCGTTGAGGGTGTACTCCGTGCCGGGAAGAGCGCACCAGTTGCAGCCGACCTTAGCGCGGGTGCGGGCGATTTCGGCCGAGTAGCCGTTCTTCATGAAGCCCTCCACCATAATTCGGTCGCCGATATAGGAGGGGTTGGCGCATTTGTCTTCGAACAAATATTCGACGGATTTGCGCACAAATTTGCGGTCAATGCCGTCATGGATGCGCAGGCAGAGCGCGGTGGGAATCTTGAGCCAATGCGCGGCTTCTATGGCCATATAGCTGATGGCATTCGTGCGGTCGGAGCCGTCAGGCCAGCAACCGCCGATTTCATAGTATTGCGTGTCTTTCAGGAAAAGACAAGCCAGATGGAACGTTGCCTCGTCCTCGGTTATACGCCCGGCTTTCCGGTCGTTTTCGTAGAAGTCGGTCAGCAAATCCTCCAACGCACCGCCGGCTCCCGAGCCATTGAACATGGAGGACTGTATCAGGAAGTAAGTCAGGAATTGGCAAGCCTCGCGGAAAGTGGCAGGTGGTTCGGTCATGAGCTTGTAACTCATCGCGGCCTGCTCCTCGAGGTTTTGCTTCAATTCAGGGTCGGTTTGAAGGGCTGCGACGCGTTCGGCTTCCTCTGCGTTGTGCTTAATCCACTGTTGGATGCCCAAAAGGGTCAGCTCTTCGCCGAGGAGAAACTCGTACTTTTCGGTGTCGTCTTTGTACTGCGCTTTGTAATGACGAATCTTTTCCAGTATCCCGCCGAAGCCCAGCACGAAGCCTATGTTTTTTACATCGTGGTGGAAGTGGTGACTCCCGCCCAGACCGCTGATGAGGTCATACTTCCGGTGCAGTTCGCGAAGCTGCTGCAGTTCGGGGGGATTGAATTCCGGTTCGGGCCGCCAGCCGCCCCAGCCATGCCACTCCAATTTGTCCATATAGGCACCGGAGAGGGAGCAATAGGGATCTATGTACGGCGGATGCACATCCAAGAAGCGGTAGAAGTTTTCCCCCCACGCTACGGGACCGAAGACCCCGTTGGGGTGGCGACTGCGGCGTTCGGTGCCGTCATAGCCTTTTACGAAGCCGCCAAGGCCATCCGGGATTTGCAGAGGCGGGAGATCTGCCCCGTACTCCATATCAAAGGACCAGCCCTCCGGCGGGACGACCCAGCCCTTGTCATCGGTATCGAAAAAGCCCGGGCGAGTATACTTTTTGAGTTTTTTCTGTGTCATTTCCACTTTTTGTTTGCGCAGAATGTCGGTTAGGGCGCGATAGTCAGGCATAAGGGTTGCCTCCTTCGGTGTGCCGCATAGAGCGGACTGGTTTTGCTTTTCGACAAAAATCGATAAGCTTTGTGCATAAGCCTATTATACAATAATATCTATGAAAAGGCAAGGGGTTTTAGAAATTTTACCGAAAACCAAAAGCGGCAGGGAATCCCCGCCGCAAAAGGTATTCAGTTGTAAAGCTCTCTTTAGATTACTGTTACGTACACCCAATTGGATTGGGCAGAGACGGTGGAGGATGTTGCCTTGGCTAAGATGCGGATATTGTTGCCTTTGGGTAGGGTCAAACCTGTTTTCGACCATTTTACGCCGTCGGAAGAAGTCAGGGTATAGGTGTATGTAGCACCGTTCGGATAAAGAACCTCCAAGACGACTTTCGTAACCGTAAGGGATGTGGTCGCATAAATTTTAAACGGCTCGCCGGCCTTTGCTTTTAATTTGTCGGCGGATAGGTTTACACGGCAGACGGGTTTTGTTGTTGTCGGCTGCGGTTTGGTGGTCGGCGGGCTGGGATTCGTCGTTTTTGGTTTGGTTGTTGTGGCTGCCGGCTTGGTGGTCGTGGGTGCCGGCTTTGCAGTGGTCTTCTTTGTAGTGGTTGTAGTCTTGGCTGTGGTTTTCGGCGGGGTAAAGGGGACGCAGTTCTTCAGCGCCACCCAGCCTTTCTCTTTCATATAGCCCCAAGAGCCGGCGGAAGCGGTGTAGCTTTGCACATAGCCCCAAGAGTATCCGCCGAAATTCTGAATAGATGTAACGACCAGCACACTGCCGTAGGCAAATACGCCGAGTTGTTTCGACTGGGCATTGGCGGACTGCCGGATGGCAGTGCCGTTGGTTGCCGTGACTTTATACGTTGTTGCGGTTGCCGCTCCGGCACCGATACTGGACGCTGTGGCTGCCAAGGTCAGTACCGCAATAGCTACCATAGCTACTGCAAGCAAGCGCTTCCACACCTTATTGGGGGTCTGCGCCCCTGCTGCAGGCACCTCACAGATGCCCTCCTGCGGTTCGGGCGCTCCCATGCTGCCCACCGTCGGTTTAGATGAGAAAAAGCTGCTCATCCTCCATTTTTGTGCGTCCTGTCTTCCAGATCTACGCACCATCATGAACACTCTCCTTTTCTGACGTAACTTGTCATAAATTGGTGAAATGTGACAAAAATTGTCGATTCACTTTTGCCGGATAATTATAGCACTTTTCCGGGAAATAATCAAGAGGGTAGAAGAAAAAAATCTATATATATTTACCAGAAACTGGTTATTTTGCTTATTCGAATTTTGTAACTAATTCACAAAATGACGAAATAGTTACAAATTGATAGCTCTTGATGTGCCATAAAAGTGTGAAGAACTTTGACATAACGAACTTTCAGGATTTGTGCAAAATACCCATAAAAATAAACGCCCGCCAAAAGAAATTTCGGCGGACAAGTGAAGCGAATGAGTTACAAAATGTAATTATTTTGATTTCCCGCAGAAGTACAAATAAATTCTTTGGCTAAAAACGCCGAACGGATGAAGAAAACATCCTGCGGCAGATTCCGGCGGCAACCTTATGGCAATTCTGCCGGAACAGGAGCCTGTTCTTTCGTTGTTCCGGAGGTATAATCCAGTATGCCGCACGCGATGGCGTAGGCGATTTGGTTCTGGTAACCGTCGGATTTCAGCAAACCGGTTTCCTCCCAATTGGAAAGAAAGCCGCATTCCACCATTACCGCGGGAATCTTTGCTTCATATAAAAGGTATATCTCTGTGCCGGCGGGTTTTACAAGGCGCTTGTTGGTTTGCTGTATCTGCGAAACAACGGAGTTCTGTATCCGTTGCGCGAGTGTCTTGGAGTTCTCCGTATTCCGGGAATAGAATACTTGGCAGCCGTGCAAGCTCTCCGCAGGGTAATGGTTCTGGTGTATAGACACAAAGATGGCATTCGGACCCAGTGCATCCATCATCGCCATGCGATTGTGCAGGTCTGAGGTTTTCTTTGCCCGCAAAGTCTTCGTGCCGGGCGTGTAGGTCGCGGTATCATTTTCGCGGGTCATGGTTACTTGATAGCCAAACGCGCGCAGGTAGTTTTCCAGCTTCTTGGCAATCGCAAGGTTGATGCCTTTCTCCGCCGTGCCGTCCACAGCGACAGTACCTCCATCTTCCCCGCCATGACCGGCATCCAGCAGAATCGGCGGACTGCCGGCAACCGCCGCCGCTTGTACGGCAGCAATGTCGGCGCGGTCTTGGATGACATCCATCCCCAATACAAAAGAAAGAATCACCAAAGCCACGCCCAGCAATACGGAGGCAGATTTTGTAATCTGCCGGTTTGCTGTCGTTTGTGCACCGCCCGCCTTCACGATTTTTATTCGCGGCGGCCGGATGCGTTTTCCGAGTCTGACTACTTTAATAACCATCCCATAACTCCCGGTATGCAGAGCCATCCCTGCCTTATTTTGCTATCTGCTCTCGGACATAGATATGCCGACTTGTCTTAGGTTATACTATGCGTAAGGTTTTCAAAATCGGAATGTTTGAACAGAGAGCCGCAGGTGAAGCGTATGACAGATAAATCCAAAGACCTACTCAAAAAAGGTGCGGGTGGTACAGCCGTCGGTTTCATAAACGGTTTGTTGGGAGCGGGAGGCGGCATGGTCGTTGTTCCGCTGCTGAAGAAGCTCGGATTGCCGCAGCTGAACGCCCACGCAACTGCCGTGGCTGTGATTTTTCCGCTCTCTATCCTGAGTACGGTTGTGTATTTGCTCTCCGGGAGATTTGAGTTGGCACAAGCCGCCCCGTATCTCTTGCCCGGTGCGGTCGGGGCACTTGGCGGCGCATTGCTTCTCTCTCAGATTCCGCAGAAGTGGCTGCGAAAGGTTTTCGCTGTATTCATGATATGGGCAGGCGTGCGTATGTTTCTGCGGTGAAAGGCGGATTTGCATGAATTTGACTTATATTCTCAGTCTATTGGCTGCGGCGGGAGCCGGCGCATTGGGAGCTATGGGAATGGGCGGCGGCGGAATCCTTGTTATCTATCTGACACTGGCACTCTCTGTCCCGCAACCCGAGGCGCAAGGGATTAACCTGCTGTTCTTCCTGCCCTGCGCCGGAATCTCGCTGATTATCAACTCTATTAAGAAACTCGTCAACTGGAAGATGGTGTTGCCTTTGGTGCTGGGCGGGCTGCCATCGGTATTGCTCGGGTGCTTTGCTGCTGGACGCATCAACACCCTCTGGCTCGGCCGGATTTTCGCCGGTTTGCTGATTATAATGGGCTTGCGCGAGCTGTTTTCCAAAAGTAAGGAGCCAGCGCCGGCGCAAGGAGAAGACGAAGAAGAGGCAAAGCCTTCGATTCTCCATATGCTTTGGCAAGCCTTTCAGCGGTGGCGGCATGGAGAAAGCCAAACGTTAGAAGACTATTAACAAGTATTGAAATAAAATAAATTTCCTTGCAATCGTCGGGGAAAAGGAGTATAATCCTCTTATTGGACACAACAAACCATAGGAGGACTTATTTTTATGCTGCCGCCCCCCCAGATTGATATGATGCTCTCCAAGCTCCGCCGGTTGGAGAAGACCATTGAGCGCAAGATCTTTACGAACGTCGGCGAAATCCGTTGGGCAGAAGTCTACCGCACATTCGACCAACTCGATGCCGCACCGGATGCGGTATATGAACCCATCAATCCCGGATATACATGGGGAACAGAATGGGAGTATATGTGGCTCAAGACCTCTTATACCGTTCCCGCTGAACTGGACGGCAAAGCACTTTATCTCATCACCGTTTCCGCCCCCTATGAGGCCTTGCTTTTCGTCAACGGTACACCCTACGGTCTCTTTAACCGCAAAGACAGCCGTGTGCGCAAAGGCGGACACTACGCAAATCTCCTGACGCTAAACGCCAAAGCCGGCGAGACCTATGACCTTGTTCTGGAATACTATGCCGGCAATACCGGCAACTGCTGCGAGACTTTTGAGTTTACATGGGATGGCTTTGACGTTGCCGAAAAAGAGCCATTCCTGATAGAGTTCCTCTTTGATCTCAATATCTGCGGTCAGTTGGCGCAGCAGCTGCCGCCGGAGAGTGCCCGCCGCGGGCAGATTATCAATGGGTTATATAAGCTCTTCGGGAAGGTCTGGCTGGATGATGCCCGCGCCCCGGCACCCAAGCTCAGAGAAGTGAAAGCAAGCAAAAGTGCCGGCGTTACTGTTAAGCAGAACACCGGCGACAGCGGTGAGGATGCTGTCTGTACCGCCCGCGTAACAGAGGACGGCAATGCCGAAGGCTTTGAAACTTTCGTCCAGGCACTGAAAGCTTCGCATCCTATTCTCAAAGAGCTGCTGGCACTTCCGGCGGATCCTGCCTCTCCTTCTGTGGGGCTCTCCGGGCATAGCCACATGGATACCGCTTGGCTCTGGCCGGTCGGGGAGACCATCAAAAAAATGGCGCGTACCTATTCTACTGCCATCGCACTTATGGACGAATACCCAGAATATACGTTCGTTCAAAGCTCCGCAGCACACTGCAACTTTATGCTGAAGCACTATCCTGCACTCCATGAGCTGATGAAGCAAAAAATCGCCGAAGGCCGCTATGACCCCAATGGTGCCGTTTGGGTAGAGTGCGACTGCAACATCACCGGCGGGGAGGCGATGATTCGTCAATTCCTCTGGGGGCAGCGCTTCACACAAAAACAATACGGCTACACGGCCAACGCATTCTGGCTGCCGGATACATTCGGTTACTCCGCCGCTATCCCGCAAATCATGCGCGCCTGCAAGGTCAAGTACTTTGTCACCCAAAAAATCGGCTGGAATGACACCAACAAGTTTCCCTATGATACTTTCTATTGGGAGGGCATTGACGGTTCCCGCGTGTTTGCCCACTTCCATATCATGCATGCCTATCCCGAAGTCAAGGAACTTCTGAAGGCCACTACTAAAAACTATGCCGGAGAAGCCCGGCAGATGTCCGTGCAGCCGCGCAGGATGCTCAACTACGGCTTCGGGGATGGCGGCGGCGGTCCGCTCTTTGAAATGATAGAGATGGCAAAACGCTTGGAGAACACCAACGGCTGCCCTCCCGCTAAGCACATCCGTCCCTATGATTACCTACAAGAGCTGGAAGAAAGCACCGTGAACCCACCCACCTATCGCGGAGAGCTATACTTGGAAGTCCACCGCGGCACCCTCACCAACCAACACACAATCAAGCGCAACAACCGCAAATGCGAGCTTGCCTTGCGTGACTGGGAGATTCTCCTCTCAGCCAAAGCCCTTGCCGAGTGCAAACAAGGCTCTATGGAAGAAATCAACGCGCAATGGGAGGTTCTCCTCCTGAACCAGTTCCATGACATCCTGCCCGGGACAGGCATCCCGCGTGTGCATGAAGAGGCGCGCACACAGGTGAATGCGGCTATCGCCGCATCCCAGGCGGCTATAGCCGCATTGCTTGGCACACCCCAAATCACCGACAGCATCACACTTGTAAACACGCTTTCCTTTGGCCGCCGCGACCCGATGTTCTTGGAGGTGCCAAATGGAAAGTATCTGGCAGCCGATTGCAAGCAGCAGGTGTATACCGACATGGACGGCAAGCAGTTTCTCCTGGTCACGGGTTTGGAAGTCGGTGCTTTCGGCAAGCGGACGGTTTCTCTGACCGATACAGTACCCGCAACGGAACCGGTCATGGTGATTACGAAAAAAGACTATGGAGTCTCCGATTTTGCGGTTTCCGAAACGATTCTGGAAACGCCTTTCTTCCGAATCACATTCGATGACCGCTGGTTCATTACTTCTTGCCTTGACAAAGAATCCCGTATTGAGCTTGTGGACTACGACAGTTTGGATGAGGAAAGAAACTACCCCTTGGGTGCTCTAATCATGGCGGAGGAGTGGTCGAACCAGTACGACAACTGGGACATTGATGCCGATACGCAGCTGAAATACCGCGACACAGCGGAGTTGCTCGCCATGGAAATTGTCAGCAACGGCCCGGCAGCCTTGGTGCTGCGCCTGCAATACCGTATCAGCCCGAAATCCACTGTCATGCAGGATGTAATGTTCTTCGCCGACAGCCGTGAAATCCGCTACATCACACGTATGGATTGGCAGGACGACCACCGCCTGTTGAAAGCTTGGTTCAATACCAACCTCCGCGAGGACTTTGTGCGGAATGAAATCCAATTCGGTTACCTCAAACGCCCCACGACCCGCAACACATCCATAGAGCAAGCCAAGTTCGAGGTCGTCAATCATAAGTACAGTGACCTTTCCGAAACGCGCTACGGTGTCGCTATCCTCAACGACTGCAAATACGGCATCAGCTGTGAGGGCGGTTCCCTGCGGCTCTCCCTGCACAAGGGCGGCATCGGTCCCGACTGGACGGGCGACCATGAATGTGTCCATGAATGCATCTACAGTTTCCTGCCGCACATCGGCGGTTTCAGCGCCGAGAATGTCGTCCATCCGGCATACTGCCTGAATGTGCCCGTGCTGCAAGCAGCAGAAGACATTCCGTTCGGTAACCTCCCCGCCCCGGACGTGCCGAACATCATCGCAGAAGCTGTGAAGCCTACAGAGGATGCGCCGGATGCGGACTTGGGCTGTGCCATTCTGCTGCGCCTCTATGAGTGCGAAGGCACCCACACCGTCTGCCATTTGCCGGTGGCCGCACCTGCACATTATGTGGAATTGACCGATATGCTGGAAGAAGTTCATTCTGAAATCCCACCGCGGCGCGGCTCCGCTGAAATCCACTTTGATCCGTTTGAGATTCAAACTGTGAAACTCCTCTATGACGAGTTTTACAGCCGGAAGTAATGCAATGCCTGAAAGGGGGAGGGTTTGGACCCTCCCTCTTTTTCAAAGTTTCGGGAATTGATAAAAACTTCTTGACATCCCTATTCAATAAATGATATAATCAAAAAGTAAAACAGAATAAATGTCGAAAGAGAGATGCGCTATGGCACAACGGACACTCGAACAAAAGGAACAAATGCGCGAAAACTTGCGTCATCCCGTAGAGTGGATGAAAGGGAAAGACCTCCCGCCGGAAAAGATTCATCCTTGGGAGATTGCCGTTCAGATTTTGCCGGGAATCTTCGGCGGTCTGCGCAATACTTTTACCAACAACTTGGGTTGGTTATGGCAGAATGTATTCATGATGGACAAGATTCCGCAGACGGTGTTGTCCACAATTACCGGCGTATGGGACGGTGTTAATGACCCGCTCATCGGTGCCTACATGGATTACCGCAACTATCCCTCCAGAATCAACCGTTGGTTTTGCCGTGTCAATGTACTTGTGGGGAACTTGCTCACGCTGTTGCTTGTATTTCATTTGGGTCTGACCACATGGCAGCGCGTTCTCTTGATTGTCATTGTTCGCTGTATTCAGGATACAACGGGTACCGCCGCCGGTGTATGCGGTTCAAAGATATACGCACAGATTACACCGCACTCAGAGGAACGCAGTAAACTGGTCACAGCATCTGCGCTGGGAAGTATGATTAGCAGCAATATATCTACCGGATTCAGTCTGCTCATCGGTTTGCGCGACATCTTCCATTTCACGCCTTATGGTATGTTCATGTGGTGGAGTGTGCTTTTCACCATCCCGGCGATTGTGACGGATATGCTTCCGACCTTTATGCCGCAACGTGTTCCCGATCCGCCGCAACCAACTGAGAAGTTCCATGCCAAGGATGTCCTCCGCGAGATAAAGGAAAGCTTCTTGGTCATGCGCCACAATAAGTACTTTGTTCTTTCTACCTTAGGATCCCTGCTGAGTTGCTTTACACCGAACATCTACCGCGGTGATTTTTACCGATTCAGCGGTATCAACGACGTTGTGGAGGCATCTTTTAAAGGATGGAGTGACAAAGGCAATCCGGAGCTTTTAGTCGCGGCGCGTGACTTTCTGACCGGTGTCGGCGGGTCGCTGATGCAACCGTTCGCATCCAAAGTCATCAAAAAGTTCAACGGTCCCCGCAACTTCCGCCTGATGAACACTTCCGCAAATGTCGTCGGTAATTTGGCGCGGTATCTTCTTGGCTTCAAAACCGTTCCGCGCATTTTAGGCGGGTGGGGCGTAGAGGCTGTCTTGAATATGTTCGCAAAGTGGGACGGCGTGGCCGGCGGAATCATCGGTTGGGAGATGCTCGACTACGTGGAATACAAAACCGGCCGCCGCTCCGAAGGGGTTTCTACTGCCGTCAACGGTCTGGTCAACAAAATTGCCCTCAACAACTTGAATACCATTGTCGGCAATCTTGCGCTCCACAAAGTGGGTTTTGACATCAACCTCGGTCTGGATCAACCGCCGCTGTACAAGAAATGGGCCGCCGCTTTTTATTACCTTATGCCAAGCATTGATTCCGGTTTCTCATTCTTTGTGAATCTCTTCTACAAGTACCCCACTTCTGAGCGGCAGAGGGTGGAGGCTGAACTCATCCAGCGCCGCGCCGCTGCAAAGGCGGCACTTGGCGAAACAACAGACAGTGAAGCGAATTCCATTGACGATGAATCCTCCTTATAAACAGAAAACGGTAACAAAAAGTGCACCGCTATCAACCACAATCAGCAAGGAGAATACCCTATGCCAACGAAGACAGCCCTGATTATCGGGGGCAGCCGGGGCATCGGAGCGGCCACCGCCCTCCAACTTGCCCGCGATGGCTATGACATTGCCCTGACCTACTCTACTGCCGTCGAAGCAGCACAAGAGGTAAAAACGCAAGTCGAAGCTATCGGCAAGCGATGCTTCTATTACCAAGGCACAATGGATGACGCAGAGTCGCCCATAGCCGTAACGCAACAAGCGATAGCGGACTTAGGGCGCTTAGATGCGCTGGTGACGGTCGCCGGTATCACAAAGATAGACCCATTGCTGCGTTGGACTGCAGCACGCTTAGATGAAATCTGGGCCGTAGACTTCCGCGCCCCTATCCTCTGTACCATCGAAGCCGCCAAGCAGATGAAGCTTCAATGGGACAGCGGAGAGAAACGCGGTGTTATGGAACCGCGCCCGTACGGGATAGTGCATATCGCGAGCATCCATGGGCATCGGGCGGTAGCCAATGATGCAATTTACGGTGCCCTTAAAGCAGCCATCATTCGCTCCACACAGTCCGAGGCACTCGAGTTCGGCGCATACGGCATCCGCGTTAATGCCATTTCACCGGGTCTGACCGCAACCCGCAAGCACCACGAGACCTCCGGCTGGCTTACGGAGGATTGGGCAGGGGAAATGCCTTTGGGACGCGTCGGTCTGTCTACTGAAATGGCAGATGTCATCGCGTGGCTCCTTAGCGAAAAATCGAATTTTGTCACAGGACAGACCATCCCCGTGGATGGTGGGCAGGGCTTGCTGGCGCATAAGGATTTGTGAGTTGCTGCGCCCCTTTTCGTTCACATAGCGATGGTTACTTGCGGGAGGATGCCGTATTACGGCATCTCCGGGAACGCCGCAATGCGGCGTTGCATCGGCACCGCAATGCGGTGCCCGCCCCCGCGCAGCCTAAAAAAACCAACAGAAAGGCAACATACATGACAATTCTAGGCGTAGACCTCGGCGGCACCCGGACAGGCATCGCCTGTTCAGATGCAAATGGAATCCTCGCATCGCCCTTGGCCGTTCTGGAGATTCCCGGGCGCAAGAAGCTCCAAGCAGAAATCCTGCGATTGGGAGCCGAAACCCGAGCCGAAGCCTATGTCATCGGTTTGCCGCTGAACATGGACGGCACCAAGGGCGAGAAAGCCGAGGCAGCAGAGGCCTTTGCCGATCATCTGCAAAGAGCCGTCAAAGTACCGGTTATCCTGCAAGACGAGCGTTTAACGACGGTTGCCGCACACCGCGCTTTGTGTGCCGCGGGCATCAAGAGCAAGGACCAAAAAGGCATCATAGATGCCGCCGCCGCAGTCCAAATCCTCCAGACTTATCTGGACACAAAACGCCGGGAGGCTGAGGCATGAAACAAGCTGAATCCAAACGAGACAAGTGGATTATTGCAGGAGAGTCCCTGCTCTTTGCAGGGTTCTTTATCTGTAGTTCCTTTCTGCTCTTTGCTTATATCGGTAACTTTGCGCTGCAACTTGCTTGTTCTGTCGCAGCCGGGGTAGTATTTGGGTTCCTCGGCGTGTTTCTGCCTTGTGCATTATGGGCTATTGCCAATGGTGTCGGAGTATATCTCGGCTTTATGGTGGGGTTTGCTGTTTCCGCCCAAATACACGAGCAAGTTGTCGCCGACTGGCCGGGCGGATGGATATATCTCTTTTTTTACGACACACCCATGGTCATCATGAGTACCGCGTTCGCTTCCTACTGTACGGTACTGATTGCTTCGCGTTTTGCGAAGACAGAAGAGCGTCGGGCGTTATACCAATTTAGTCTCCAGCAAATGGGCTGGAGCAATCTCTTCTTCTATCTTTGCTTGTTGGTCTATGTGTTCCTACTGGTTCGCTATGCCCCCGGAACGGATGTGCGGCTTGTCTTTCGTGAGGGTTTGCATACTGCCTCCGTGAACCTCATTCCCGGGCACAGTTTGGCTGCGTATATATCGCACTTCCGGCAGTGGGGAAGCGTAGCATATGAGGACTACTTCTACTTGCTGGGGAATGTGTTCTTCTTTGCACCGATGGGTTTCTTTCTGCGAAGCCTTCTCAAGCGCAAGCCACTTCCTGCGTTCCTTTACTGTATTGGTTTCTCGCTACTCATGGAACTTTGCCAGCTCTTCTTCAACCTCGGTGACTGCGATATAGACGACCTCCTGCTCAATGCTCTCGGCAGCTTGATAGGCATTGCCGCCGCCGTCGGTACAGAACGCTTCACGCAAAAGCCAACGCCTGAAACGCCGGAAATAGCATGAATCGCACTTGTGGTAGTGTATGAGTGATTCATCCCTGCTTCCGAAAGTATCGCAATAAACGGTTACAAAAGATCACTCTTTGTAACCGTTTTTCTTGGTTGATGACAGCTTGTGTTAGACCTCCTGCTCCGACGGCAACTTGCGGGTGAAGCCGAATGCTATGATGCCCATCTGGAGGAACATGAACGGCAGGCCGAAAGCAACGACTTTCCAGTGCTGTCCAATCAGCCCGAAGAGAAGAATAGAGAAGTGGAATACGCCAAACACGACCGGAATGATCCAATCTTCTTTCCACGCCAGCCGTTGGCGCATCTTCCCGCGCCATAGGATAAGCGACACAGCCAAAGCTACGAAACAGAGTCCCAGCATGACATACTCTATGGAATCGCCGCGATTGAATATGGGTCCCAGCCACAGCAGGAAAGAGGACAGCGGGGAACACATGGTCAGCAGACCTATAAGCATGAATATCGGCGGATAGAGCATCCCAACGGATGGCTTCTCGCCGGATTTTTGATACCAATGCCGCCCGACCAACAGCCACACCGCCGCATAGCCGCACAGCAGCATCCAACCGGAGAAGTTGTATATCGGTACCTCCAACACCTGTGCGTCTGTTGGGCTGATATACCATGTCCAGCGACCGATTCCCTCAGGCACCTCTTGGGTTATAGCGCGCTGCACCATGGCAAGCGGATCCAGCGGCAAGTCTGCGACCACACCCATAGCTCCCGCAAACAACGGTACGGTCCATGTGGGAAACTTGGCTTTTTGACAAAAGCGCAGGCAACAGTACACAAACAGATACTCAATCATGGGCACGGTTATGGGGACATTGAATACCATTACCCAAGAACGTCCAAATTTATACCAGCCCATAACAGAAGCGAGGTTTTCGTATATCCCTGCATAGAGAAGCATGAAGCATAAAAACTCCAGCAGGATGGGCAGAGGGTTCTTCTCATGCTTCACAATGAAGCCGACGGTCAATGCCCCGAGGATAAGCACAACCGCATCTTGAATCAACCATGAAGGCACAAGCGTCATCCACTGCATCAGTGAAGTGTCGAATGCAGAGTATATCTTTGTTATGAGTTCCATATTGTATTAGACCTTTCCTTTCATTAGTTCCGAAAATATCATCTTGGCGCTGAAGCCGAGTGTGCGGCCTAAGACCTTGACATCCAATGTGCTCACGACGGTATCTGCCAAACCGAAGAAGAACATACTGGGGATTATGCCGCGGGAGTATTCCAGCATGAACGCACCTTCCGGCAGTTTATATCCCTTTGTCTGCGTACGTGTCAGGTGCGCACCGTCACCCGGCTTGTAAAGTGTACGCTCCACTTCTCCCTCGTGGTAGCACCACATTTCGCCGCTGAACACATAGTCATAGACATCCGCTGCATAGCGCCCGGAATGTCCCTCCGTTCCAATCGGTGACCCGAACAGGATGATGTACTCCGACAGAGATACGTGCAACAGCTTCATCTCTCCCATGGCACCGCCGGCGTTGTTGAAAATCCATGGGAGGTCGGTTCGGATGTGGTCCGGGTACTTCTCTTTCAGCTCCGCAACGATTTGATTGCAGGCCGCATCCCGCTCTAACCCTACAGCTCGGTTTGCTATCTCATGCAGTTGCGTTGGTTCGAACAGGTATGTTACTTTCGGTAGCTTCATTGTTTTCCCTCCATTCGTTCTAGTTCACCAGTGAACTGTTACGAATATTATACACTACACAACTCTATAATTGGTGAACAATAAACAGTTCGTTTGTGAACAATTCAGAAAGTTTTATGTGCGTGTCCTAAAAAATAAATGCGTTATCTTTTGACTCAATTATACAGTATTTTACAGTTTTCCACAGATAATTTTGGTTGTTATGCTTAGTTTCACTTTCGTTCCAATGTGGATTGATGAGCGAATCGCTTGCAGATCAATGGGTATGAGCGCTTTAGCAAAGTGTAGTTGGTACCTCATTGTTGCTTTAGCTGTTGAAATTGTGGAGAAGTTGAGTTGAGCTCAGTTCAACAAAACTCAACTCAGCTAAACTCAACTCAACTCAACTCAACTCAACTAAACTAAACCTCCACCCACACCGCATGATCCAGAACCAGCGTATTCAACCCTGCAGCTTGGGCAGGGGCAGTAAAACTGAGGGGATTGGCCGTATTCCATTGGAAGAGGCCATAGTGGTTGGGGATAGCGAGGGAGGCACCGGAACGCAGGGCGACCTGCACGGCTTCGTCTGCGGACATATTACCGGCGCGGCCGTTGATGCAGCAAAAGATGACATCTGCGTTGACATCGGCACCGACTTTTTCACTATAGAGCGTATCACCGGTGAAGTAGTACCGTTTACCCTGTATTTCGAGGACATAGCCCACAGCTTGGGGCGTATGTTCGGCAAAGGCAGCAGTGACAGTGAAGCCATCGCATTCTACAATATCTCCGGCTTGGACGCAACGCACTTGCTCGGGGACGACGTTTGGATTGAGTTTGCGCAGGTGATCATATACCTCCTGCGGACAGATAAAGGCCACGTTCGAGGTGTCCATGACCTCTGCCAAATCCGGGTCGAGGTGATCCATGTGGTCATGCGTCACGAGCATATAATCGGGATGGCATTCGCAGGGGGCGATGGGTGCCGGAACCATGCGGGGAGCATTCTCTACACGTTCGCAGATGTCGGAGAGGTAAGGGTCAAGCAGAACCTGTTTGCCGTGAATGTCCATTTCATAGCCGCCTTGTGCTATCCAGCGGATTTTCATGTGGGTATACTCCTTTGTCAATGCTATAATCAGAGGCACACCCCACAAGGAGGTGTGCCTCTTCTTCGTTTAGTATTTGGCGCGGGTGGCTATTTCCGTTTTGACTTTCGCGAGGAAATCGTCCAAGGACTGTGCGCCGGTATCACCCGCCGTGCGGTGCCGAACACTGACGGAGCCGTCCTCGACCTCCTTGTCACCGACAAGGAGCATATAGGGCAGTTTTTCATTCTGCGCTTCGCGGATTTTGTATCCTATTTTTTCGGCGCGGTTATCTGCCGTGGCACGGATGCCGTTCTCCCGCAGGACGGAAAGAATTTCGCCTGCACGGGTTTGGTGGCGGTCGCTGATAGGCAGCACACGCACCTGTTCGGGAGCCAACCAAGTGGGCAACGCACCGGCGTACTTTTCAATAAGCAGCGCCAATGTGCGCTCATAGCAGCCGATAGAGGTGCGGTGGATGACATAGGGATACTTCTTCGAACCGTCAGAATCCACATATGTCATGCCAAAGCGTTCCGCCAGCAAGAAGTCAATCTGGATGGTGATTAGAGTATCTTCTTTGCCGAACACATTGCGGATTTGTATGTCCAGCTTGGGTCCGTAGAAAGCGGCCTCACCGTCCTCTTCCGTATAATCAATGCCGATGTCATCCAGAATCGTACGCATGGTATTTTGTACTGCTTCCCATTGAGCGGCATCGCCGATGTATTTCTCGGTATTGTTCGGATCCCACTTTGAGAAGCGGTAGCTGACATCCTCATCCAGACCCACGGTTTCCAGCATATACTTTGCCAGACTTACGCAGTCATTGAACTCTGCCTCAAGTTGGTCGGGCGTGCAGGCCAAGTGCCCTTCGCTGATTGTGAACTGCCGGACACGAATCAGCCCATGCATCTCGCCGGAACTTTCGTTGCGGAAGAGGGTAGATGTCTCGTTGTAACGCAGCGGTAAGTCGCGGTAACTGCGTTGCTTATTCAAGTAGGCCATGAACTGGAAAGGGCAGGTCATGGGGCGTAGGGCAAAAATCTCTTCTTGCGGATCCTCAAATTTATCCGGGTCACCTAAGACAAACATACCATCGCGGTAGTGATCCCAGTGGCCGCTGACTTTATACAATTCGCGCTTGGCCATTAAGGGGGTCATCGTCTGCAAATAGCCGCGCTTCTCTTCCTCATCCTCCACAAATCGGCGCAGAACACGCGTAACAACGGTGCCTTTCGGCAGGAGAATGGGCAAGCCTTGACCGATCATATCTACCGTTGTAAAGTATTCCAACTCGCGACCGATTTTGTTGTGGTCGCGCTTGCGGGCTTCCTCTTGGGCTGTGAGGTAGCTTTCCAGCTCGTCTTTGGTGGGGAAAGCCGTTCCGTAGATACGTTGCAGCATCTTCTTTGAGCTGTCGCCCCGCCAATACGCACCTGTTGCGGAAAGCAATTTGAAGTGCTTGGCATTTCCGGTGCGCGGGACGTGCGGTCCGGCGCAGAGGTCGGTGAAGTCGCCCTGCTTATAGAAAGACAGGACTTCCCCTTTATCGGCGTGTTCGTGTGCCAACTCCAGCTTGTAAGGTTCGTCCCATGAAGCGACAAGCTCCAGAGCTGCGGCAGCTTCCAAGTCGAACTGCTCCAGCGGGAGGTTTTCTTTGACGATTTTTTTCATTTCGGTTGTGATTTTTTCCAAGTCCTCGCCGGTAAACGGCGTCTCGACATCAAAGTCGTAGTAGAAGCCGCTCTCAATGGCAGGTCCGATGGCGAGTTTCGCTGCCGGGAAAAGCCGTTTCACAGCTTGCGCGAGAATGTGGGATGCCGTATGCCGGATTGCTTGCAAATCAGCCATATATATACCCCCCGATTTATTGATTTACAATATCATAGCACATTTGCGGATGAAAGTCAATAAGGAACTTCGTATTTTTGGGAAATTATTGCAGTATTCGGCGAAGATTGTCGGATTTTGGAGCTTTTGCATATATTGAATGGTACAAGCCTATTCCAAAAACAAAGGAGTCAACAGCCATGGGAAGTAAAACCGTGAAACCGCAAACCGCAATCCCCAAAACATCTAAACTGAAGAAGCGCCTGGCAGCCATCGGCGCAATTGTATCGGCTGCCGTGGCAGCTGCCGTGGCAGCACCGAGTACGTCCGATACAGCACAGCAAACGGCATCGCAAAGTCAGCAACCTTTAACTGCAGTGTACATCGATGTAGGACAAGGCGACAGCGAGTTTATCCGGCTGCCCAACGGCGATACCATTCTCATCGATGCCGGGGAGCCGGAAGAAGCAGACAATGTGATTGCGGTACTGAAACAATACAATGTGACGGCGTTGGATTATGTCATCGCCACGCATCCGCACGAAGACCATATCGGCGGCATGGCGGAGGTTCTGAATACCTATCCGGTAGAGAATCTTTATATGCCCAATGCAACGCAAAACACAGCCGTATATAAAAACCTGATTTCTGCAGCCCAAGCGCAGAACCTGAAAGTGCAGTACGTCACAGGAGGGATGGAGCTGTTCAATGACGGAAACCTGACGGCGGAATATGTGGCACCGAATGCGGAAAAGTACAGTGACCTGAACAATTATTCGGCTGTTCTTCGGATTGCTTATGGCACCACATCTTTTCTGTTCACAGGGGATGCGGAGAAACTCTCCGAGGAGGAAATCCTATCCAAGGGATTCAATATCCAAGCGACTGTTCTCAAAGTGGGGCATCACGGAAGTGACTCCAGTTCCTGCGCCGATTTCCTGAATGCCGTGAACCCCACGTATGCCGTCATCAGCTGCGGGTTGAATAATAAGTATGGGCATCCCTCCCCTTCTACCATTTCTGCTTTGCAGGCACGGAATATACAGATTTTCCGAACGGATTTGCAAGGGACGATTACAGCTGTTTCCGACGGAAGTACTGTAACCGTTACAGCGGCAGGCAAGGATTGATTATGAGCATGATTGCAAAACACAACGGCAAAACCTATCCAAACCCTTGACAAACCACGGAAAATAGTCTATAATAATGCAGACGGCGATAAAACCCGCCTGCATTTTATGCAATCTAACCCAAAGGAGTAAGACCATGTCTGCAAAGAAATTCTACATCACTACAGCGATTCCCTCCACCAGTTCCAGGCCGCATATCGGGAATTACTATGACCACGTTTGCGCCGATGCCATTGCACGGTACAAGCGAATGCAGGGCTATGATGTGGATTTCTGCACGGGTACGGATGAACACGGAGAAAAGATTGAATCCTATGCCAAAAAGGCCGGTGTGGCACCGAAAGCTTATGTTGACGGTTTGGCTGATGTCATACGCAAAGGCTGCGATGTGCTGCGCATCTCCTATGACCGCTTTATCCGCACGACGGATGATTACCATGAAACCGCAGTGCAGAAAATTTTCACGAAGCTTTATAACCAAGGGGACATATATCTCGGAACCTACGAGGGGTATTATTGTACCCCCTGCGAGGAACACCTTACGCAAACGCAGCTCGACGATGGCAAGTGTCCGCTCTGCGGTCGGGAGGTGCATATCCTCAAGGAGGACGGTTATTTCCTGCGGCTCTCGAAATACCAAGAGTGGATTGAGAATCTGTTTGCAGAAAACCCGGACTTTCTCCTCCCGAAAAGCCGCATGAACGAGATGATGAACAGCATCATTAAAAGCGGTGTGCTGGACATCTGCATCAGCCGCACTTCTGTCAAGTGGGGCATCCCTGTCCGGGAAGCCCCCGACCATGTCATCTGGATTTGGATAGACGCGCTCTCCAACTATATCACGGCACTCGGTTATAATACGGAGGAGAATTCCGACGACTACCGCAAGTATTGGCCGGCGGATTTGCACGTCATCGGTAAGGATATAGCGCGCTTCCATGCCATCTACTGGCCCATCATGCTCCATGCGCTGGGGGAGCCGATACCGAAGCAGATTCTGGCGCACCCATGGGTGCTCTTCGGGGAATCGAAGATGAGCAAGACCACCGGCAATGTCATCTATGCGGAAGACTTGGCGCAAGAAATCGGCGTAGATGCCGTGCGCTACTATCTGCTTGCTACCACCCCCTATGCGCAGGACGGTTCCATCACGCAAAAGCAGGTTTACGAGCTTTATAACGCCGACTTAGCCAATACCTTGGGCAATCTAGTCAACCGTACCCTTGCGATGTGCAACAAGTACTTCGGCGGCGTAAAGCCTGCACCGGGCAGCATAGAAGCCGTAGATGCGGATTTGTTCGCTGTCCGCGATGAAACCGTGAAGCTCTTCAATGCCAAGATGGATGCGTATCTCCTGCAGGAAGCCATGTCCGCTGTACGGGAACTCGCCAAGCGTGCCAATAAATACATTGACGAAACCACACCGTGGGCAATCGCCAAAGACGAAACGCTGAAACAAACGCGACTGACGACCGTTATAAACCACTTGCTTTCCGTCATTGATACCCTCGCCGATTTGTATACCCCCGCTATGCCCGAAACCGCTGAAAAAATCAAAGCACAGCTTGGGGCGGACAAAGTGACGGAAAAGCCGGAGCCGTTGTTTGCGCGCTTGACGGTATAAAGAACAGCCATCCGGCCCAGTGCAGTCAAATTTTTTGTCTTGTTTACTAAAATTGTCCGTATATGCCTCTGCTTTGTATAACGTAAGTTGTTGTTACAATCGAAACTATTACAGACAGAGGTTTACCTATGACTGACAACACAACCCAATCCTCCACAATTTACCTTTCCATGGCCGTCGACCAAACCAAAGCTGTCCCACTTCAGCACGTCTATGTATTGCAGAATCTTTTCTCGCTCGATCTTTGGAATTCACTGTCGCAACGAACGAGAACGCGGTTGGGCGAACTCTATATAGAGTGGGCACGGGAAAATGCGGAAAACATCTTGGTGGGAAAGAAGAACAGCAAGCTGCAAACGACTTACACGGTCATCAAGGAATTCCCGACCGACGAAGCAGAGTAAACCATATCTGTGATTGGTTTTGACTGATGAATATATACAGTTGTTTGTGTATAATTCGATTATAGAATCAATCGGTTGAAACGCGCTATTCGTATGGTTTCTTTAGCGTGCGAAAGAGGGGGATGTCGATATCGACCTCGACGTCGATATCGATGTATATATGCACAACGACGTGCATATTTGACCTCCGGTTGTCTGCCTCAAAAACAACACTACCGAAACGAACCAGCCATGAGGTGCATATAAGACCTCCGGTTGTCTGCCTCAAAAACAACACTACCGAAACGAACCAGTCATGAGGTGCATATAAGACCTCCGGTTGTCTGCCTCAAAACAACACAACCGAAACGAACCAGTCATGAGGAGCATATAAGACATCCGGTTATCTGTCCTCAAAACAACACTACCGAAAAGGAGCGACCATGGTATCCCAATCCACTTCCTTTACTTCATCGAATATTTCCTACCCACCTACCCTCCTCCCCCTTCAATCCCCCCACCGAATCGGAAGGAAAATCGTCCCGAACCGCATTCTTTTCCAACCCATGGAGGGCTGTGACGGCACTGCGGAGGGAGCCCCCGGTGAACTGACCCTGCGCCGCTATTTACGTTTTGCCGAAGGGGGAGCGGGCGTTGTCTGGGTGGAAGCAACGGCCATACGTCCGGAAGCCCGAGCCAATCCGCGGCAGTTGTGGCTGCACAATGGTACAGTAGATGCTTTTGCAGCGCTCGCGATGGCAATCCGCGTCGCGTGTTTGCATACGAACGGTTATGCGCCGCTGCTGATTCTGCAGCTGACGCATTCCGGGCGGTATTCCAAACCGCAGGGCAAGCCGGCGCCGCTGATAGCTTATAACAATCCCTTATTTGAGTCGACGCCCATTTCCGAAGACTGTATCCTATCTGACGACCAATTGAAATCGCTGGAAGAAGACTTCGGCACGGCAGCGAAGCTTGCGGAGCAAGCGGGTTTTGACGGTGTAGACATAAAGGCATGCCACCGGTATCTGCTCAGCGAACTGCTTTCCGCATATGAGCGCCCGGGAGCGTATGGCGGGAGCTTTGCCAACCGCACGCGTCTATACCGGAATGCAATCACCGCCGCAAAAGCATCCGTATCCGGTGATTTTATTGTCACCTCGCGTCTGAATGCATATGACGGTTTTCCCTATCCCTATGGTTTCGGGGTGACAGCCGACTCCGCCGACGATGCCTATGGTATCCCCGTGCCGGATTACACCGAAGCCATCCGGTTGGCGCAGGAATTGCATACAGAGTACCAAATGCCGCTATTGAACATCACCATCGGCAATCCCTATGTCAATCCCAACGTCAACCGCCCGGCGGACACACCGCAAAACCGCGCCATTGAGCCGCCGCAGGTCGGCGTGGAACGGATAATCCATGCGGCTGCGGTCATCCAAGAATCTGTACCGGAGCTGCCCATTTGTGCTTCCGGGTTCTCGTACTTGCGGGGGGAAGCAGTAAACGCCGCCGCCGCTTTTATCGGTGCCGGGAAAGCCGCTTTTGCCGGCTTCGGTCGTATGGCATTTGCGTATCCCGATTTCTATAAAGACGCGCTTGCCGGGGAGCTGAACCCCTCGAAGCTCTGTCTTGCCTGCGGGAAGTGTTCGCAGCTCATGCGGGCGGGGACAGTCGCCGGCTGCCCGGTACGTGATTCAGAGATATACATGCCGTATTATAAGGAACACGTGCTTCATAGAACGTAACAGAAAAAATTACCGAATTTTGCAAAACCCCTTGACAAATCGGAAAAAATCAGTATAATGGAGTTGTAAGGATATACCAAACGATGAAGTGTCGGCAAGCCGTAAAAAACCGCAGCACCTGTCTTTTGTGCAAAATCACAACAAAACCCCGAAAACACCCTCGAACAATCGTGAAAATGACGAATGAACTACCCAATATCATTGCATCGAATTGAAACCCTACCGCACCATATCCGCATCCCCATTCATTGAATTGAAAAACGGAATCACTGCCGGTATCCACCCAACCAATCCAGCAAACTGCTTGCCGCATACTCCTAGCCTCTTTTTGTGCAAAATCACAACAAAACCCCGAAAACACCCTCGAACAATCGTGAAAATGACGAACAACCCCCCACGGCATGGTTGCATGGAATTGAAAAACTGAATCACAGTCTCACTGCCTCACCGCACAACCACCCCCGCACCTATTGCATTGAATTGAAAAACGGAATCACTGCCGGTATCCACCCAACCAATCCAGCAAACTGCTTGCCGCATACTTCTAGCCTCTTTTTGTGCAAAATCACAACAAAACCCCGAAAACACCCTCGAACAATCGTGAAAATGACGAAACCCAATGAGAAGCACCTCGCCCCCGATCAACCAAACGCATCCGACAGATTTGTGCAAAATCACAACAAAACCGCTTTTTTCCGCCTGAACAATCGTGAAAATGACGAAACCGACCGAAAGAAGGTATCCATATGTTCGCAAAAATCTGGGCATGGATAGTCGCGGCATTCTGGGCGATTGTATCGTTTTTAGGCATCGCCGGTTGGTTCGGCGGCTTACCCGGTGGCGCACAGCTTCCCAACCCTATCCGCACGTACACAAGCACAGCAGAGTTGTCTGCCGCCGTAGGCTATACGGTTACGCCGCCCGGCAACATCGCCGTGATTCAGATATACCCCGACCCGGTGCAGTATACATCCATAGGCAACATGGCGCAGCTGACCTATCCGGATGGAACGGTATTCCGCATGAAACCCGGCGCGGCGCAGGACATCAGTGGGGACTATACAGAGTACCCCGCGGAGCAAACAAGCAACAGTGTGCCGCCGGTCACGCTCAAGGGAGACGGAACTTCTGTGTTCCTTGCCCTTTGGCGTGTGAATTCCTATAATTACAGCTTATATGTTCCAAACGGGGAAGCAGAGAGCTTTTTCATTACAGCCGCACAAACAGGCATCCTGCGGTAAACCAAAGACTATTACACAGATCCGACCAAACAGAAGGAGAAAATCGTGAAATGAATGTTCTCATCATCGGCAGCGGCGGGCGCGAACACGCTATTGCGTACTATCTCTCCAAAAGCCCGGCAATCCAAAAGCTCTACTGTGCCCCCGGCAACGGCGGTATCGCGGAATGTGCCGCGTTAGTACCTATCAAAGCCACCGATATTGAAGCGATTGTGCAGTGGGCAAGTGCCAATTCCATTGATTTCGCCGTCCCCGCCATGGACGATCCCTTGGTGATGGGCATCGTAGATGCCTTGGAGGCTGTCGGTATCCCTTGTTTCGGACCCGACAAAAAAGCCGCCGCTATCGAAGGCAGCAAAGTGTTCTCCAAGAACCTCATGAAAAAGTACGGCATCCCCACCGCTGCCTACGAAGTGTTTGACAATGCAGCACAAGCGAAGGCATATCTCCGCGCATTCTATGCCAAGTCCGGCAAGGGTGCGGGCATTGTCCTGAAGGCCGACGGTCTCGCCGCCGGAAAGGGTGTTCTCATTGCGCAAAGCGAAGCGGAAGCCTTGGCTGCTGTCACCGAAATCATGGAGGATAAAAAGTTCGGCGCCAGCGGCAACCAATTGGTCATCGAGGAATTCCTGACCGGTCCCGAGGTGTCCGTTCTGACTTTCACCGACGGCAAAACCATCGTCCCTATGGTGAGTTCCATGGACCACAAACGCGCTATGGACAATGACCAAGGCCTGAACACCGGGGGTATGGGGACAGTGGCCCCGAACCCCTACTATACAGACAGCATCGCCGAGCGCTGTATGCGGGAAATCTTTCTGCCGACCATACAAGCGATGGTGAAAGAAGACCGTCCGTTTAAGGGCTGCTTATACTTCGGCCTGATGCTCACCCCTGACGGTCCCAAAGTCATTGAGTATAACTGCCGTTTCGGCGACCCGGAAACACAGGTTGTCCTTCCGCTGTTGGAAACGGACTTGTTTGAAATCTTCCGCGCCGTTCGTGAGGAACGCCTTGCTGAACTGGAGATACGCAACAAAGCGGGTTGTGCTGTCTGCGTTATCCTTGCCTCCGGCGGCTATCCCGGCAAGTACCCCACCGGTCTGCCGATTGCGATTGGAGATACCGGCGGCGCCCTGCTCTTCCATGCCGGCACGAAGCGTGCGGCGGATGGCACACTTCTGACAGCAGGAGGCCGCGTCCTCGGCGTCACGTCCGTGTGCCCGACACTCCCCGAAGCAATAAGCACTGCTTATGCCTCTGCGGAACAAGTCACATTCGAGGGGGTTCACAAACGCACAGACATCGGGCAGCGCGCATTAGCCGCACTTATATAGATACTCGACTGCGAGCAGATAAACATAGGCAAATCACTTATAAAATAGAACATAATAACAGTAAAAAAAGAGAGCACCGCCCAAGCGGTGCTCTCTCCGGTATAACAAACGCTTCTACTTATAGAGCGGACCATAGGCGGCGCAGGCTCTGTAGTCCGCACCCTCGTAGTCCTTCGTGCCGAAGGCCGACCAAGCGTGCGGACGGTAGAGGTCGCTGTCGGCGACATTGTGCAGCGCCACGGGTATGCGCAGCATGGATGCCAGCGTAATCAAGTCCTTGCCGATATGCCCATAGGTCAGGCTGCCGTGGTTGGCGCCCCAGTTGGCCATAACAGTGTAGGCGTCTTTGATAGCCGCCGAGCCATCGGTACGCGGCGCAAACCAAGTCTGCGGCCACGTGGGGTCGGTGCGGTCCACGAGGACTTTCTCTACCTCTGCCGGGAGCGTGACCGTCCAGCCCTCCACGAATTGCAGCACCGGACCGATGCCCTGGATGATGTTGAGGCGAATCATAGTGGCGGGCATCTCATACTGGGTGAAGTAGTGGGAGCTGTACCCGCCGCCGCGGAAATAGCCCTTGTTGGCCTGGCACCAGTCCGTCTTGGAGAGGCAGCCTTGGATGTCCTCCGCGGTCATCTCCCAGAAAGGCTTGATGACCCCCGGGTTCCCGTCCTTATCCTTGCTCATGCCTGTGCCGTCCAGTGCGGCGGCTCCGCTGTTAGAGAGGTGAATCAGCCCGGCGGCTGCCTTCCCCTCCAAGTCATAGCCGGTAACGCGCTTCACGGCATCGGGCGACCAGTAGGTGCGCACATCCGCGAAGATGGAGGCCGTCCCGGTGACGAGCTTGCCCAGAAGCATGGCTAAGCCGTTGCAGCCATCGTTCTCCGTCGCAAAGGTCAGCGGCTCGCGGGCACCGTTCCAGTCAAAGGAACTGTTCAGAATGGCTTCCGTGAAGTCTGCGTTGGGCATATAGTCCGTCCATTGCCGCTGCCCTTGGAAGCCGCCCAGTATGGCATTGCGCCCTTTGGCTTCCTCTTTCCAGCCGCCGGTGACGTGACCGTTGGGCCAAGCGGCCTTGTCGGTGCAATCGACGTTCAGGAGCTTCTCGTTGCCAACCAAGATGTCGCGGCAGATGAGTGTCATCTTAGCAGCCACGTCCCACTCCCATTCCTTGCGTTCCTTGGAGGAGGGACCGGGGAGGTTCGCCCCGTCTGCAGGAGCGTCCACGGGCTTGCCGGTGCGCTCATTGACATCAAAGCCTTCCGGGCAATTGTCTTTCATCCATTGGCGGGCCTTGGCGTACTCCTCAGGGTCATAGATGTCCAGATCCAGACGGCGGCGCACCTCGCTCATGTCCACCCACTCCGGGCGCAGACCGAAGTATTTCTCCAGCACATACACATCCGCATAAGACCCGGCGATACCCATAGATACCGCACCGATGCCGACATAGCTCTTGCCGCGCATCTGCCCGACAGCTAAGGCACAGCGGGCAAACCGGAGTATCTTCTCCTTGACATCCGCAGGGATGGTTGTGTCCGGAATGTCCTGCACATCATGGCCGTAAATAGAGAAAGCAGGCAAGCCGCGCTGGGCGTGCGCCGCCAATACTGCCGCCAAATACACAGCCCCCGGACGCTCCGTACCGTTAAAGCCCCAAACCGCTTTGATGGTCTTCGGGTCAAGGTCCATCGTCTCGGAGCCGTAGCACCAGCAGGGGGTAACAGACAGCGTGGCGATGACATTCTCAGCAGCGAACAGGTCGGCAGCCGCTGCAGCCTCCGCGCTGCCGCCGATGGTAGAGGGAGCAATCACAACTTCTGCGGGGGTGCCGTCGGTGTAGAAGCATTCTGCTTCGATAAGGGCTTTGGCAGACTGCGCCATCTGCAGGGTCTTTTCTTCCAGCGATTCACGGACACCGCCTTGCCGTCCGTCTATAATGGGACGGATGCCGATTCTGGGTTTGGACATAAGTTCTTCTCCTTAGTATACTCTGAATACGGGGCAGCGCAAAGCCGCCCGGTTATTACCGCAGCGCATGATGCTGCTTTGGCTCAGAAAATCAGCTTGGCGCGGTTGCTGCGGGCATACTCAATCCAGTCTAAGTCCCCGCGTTCCAGCGCGTGGATGAGTGCCTCTGCGGTAGCTATATTCGTGGCGACCGGAAGGTTGTGAACATCGCAAATCCGCAAAAGGTCATTCTCGGTGTCGCTGGCAGGACCGTTGATGCCGTCACGGAAGAGCATGACCACATCCAGCTCGCCGACACTCACCATCGTTTCCACCTGCTCCATTCCTGCCTGCCCCGAATACAGCAAGTGCGGATCCAAGCCGGAGGTGTCCTTTATAACACGGCCGGTGCTGGCAGTTGCCAGGAGTTCATGCTTGCTCAAGATACCGCAATAAGCGGTGCAGAACTGTGCAAGTAGGTCTTTCTTTGTGTCGTTGGCTATTAGTGCAATGTTCATTTGCCCGGTCACTCCTTTATTGTCTGCGGCATGGAATTGGACGATTGGGTTTGGGAAGCGGTTATTCCTCTTCGGGGGGGATGGGTTCGTCTGCGGAATCTATATCCTCGTCGGATAGGCTCTCATCGGCAGAATCATTAGTGTCGCTTATATCATCAGTGTCGCTTATATCATCGGCTTGGGCGGCGGGGAGAGCCTCGGTTTCTTCGTCCTCCTCATGAGGCACAACGGCGACACTCACCACACGCTCTCTCTCTGCGCTGCGCATGAGGCGAACACCCTTGCCTGTGCGGCCCATCTCGCGGAGAGAAGCGGCGCTTATGCGGATGATGACCCCATCGGAGGCAATCAGAATGATGTCATCATTATCATCCACCATCGCGACGGCGGCGACCTCGGTGCTGTACTTTTCTGTCTGGTAGTTCACTACGCCTTGGCTGTACCCCTTGGTGAAACGGTACGTTTCTATATCGGAGCGGCGGCCGAAACCGGATTCTGTGACGGTCAGGACACTCTTCCCCGGCTCAACCTTATCGAAGCCCACGACGGCATCGCCGTCGCGCAGGACAACGGCCTTATTCCCGCCGGCATTGCGGGAGTGCGGACGGATACGCTCCTCGGCGGTGTAGACAGCCCGCCCGGATTTGGTCGCAAAGAGCAGACGGTCGGTGCCGTTGGTCAGCTGCGCCCAAGCCAATTGATCATCTTCGCGGAGAATGAACGCGTTGAGTCCTTTGGCGCGGATGTTGCGGAACTCCGCCAATGGTGTGCGCTTCATAAGACCTCGCTTGGTCACCATGGTGACGTAGCATTCCTGTCCCGCCGGGATTTCGCGCGGGGCGCGGATAACTGCCGTCACTTTCTCCTCCCCGCCCAGCTGCAAGAGATTGACGATGTTCAAGCCTTTGCCTTGGCGGTTGCTTTCGGGAATCTCATAGCCTTTCAGGCGGAACACACGCCCTTTGCTGGTGAACATCATTATGAAGTCATGGGAGGAGGCTGTGAACATGGTGTGCACCGTGTCCTCCTCGCGGCGGGTGAGACCTTTGACACCCTTGCCGCCGCGGCCTTGCTGCTGATAGGTTTCTACCGTTGTGCGCTTAATATACCCCATTTCCGTCATGGTATAAACGCAATCTTCCACAGGGATGAGTTCTTCTATCTCTACCTCGCCGTCTATGTCCTGAATCTCGGTGCGGCGCGGGTCGCTGAACTTGTCGCGGATGGCGACCAGTTCGGATTGGATGAGGGCATACATTTTGACCTTGTCCGCTAAGAGGGCTTCCCACTCTGCAATTTTGCGTGCAAGCTCCGCCAGCTCGTCTTCCAGCTTTCCTTTTTCGAGGCCGGTGAGCTGCCCCAAGGTCATGCGGACAATGGCTGTGGTTTGCAGGTCATCGAAGCCGAAGCGGGCGGCGAGTTTTTCTTTGGCCTCCGGTACATTGGCGGAGGAACGGATGAGGGCAATGACCTCATCTATGGCATCCTGTGCGACCAGCAGCGCATCCAAAATATGTGCGCGTTCCTTGGCTTTGCGCAGGTCGTGCCGGGTGCGGCGCGTCAGGACATCCACTTGGTGGTCAATGTAGTGCTGGAGCATCTCCTTGAGTGTGAGCTGTTTCGGTTCCCCTTTGACGAGGGCAAGCATAGTCACACTGAAAGAGGACTGCATCTCGGTAAATAAGAAGAGCTTATTGAGTACGACCTGCGGTTTGGCATCCCGCTTGAGGTCAATGACCACGTCAATACCGTCGCGGTTGGAGTAGTCGTTGACATCGGCAATGCCGTCAATCTTCTTTTCTGCAGACAGCTCATCTATCTTCTTGCAAAGAAGTGCCTTATTTACCTGATAGGGCAATTCCGTCACATGGATGGCTATTTTGCCGTTTTTCTCCTCGCGGATTTCGGCGCGGGCGCGTAGGATGATGCGGCCGCGCCCGGTACCGTAAGCGGCGCGTATCCCCATGCGGCCCATAATCACGCCGGCCGTCGGGAAGTCCGGACCCTCTACTTCTTTCAGGAGGTCGTCGAGGGTCGCGTCCGGGTTGTTCATAAGGACAATGGCGGCGTTGATGACCTCCCCGAGGTTGTGGGGCGGAATATTCGTTGCCATGCCGACCGCAATGCCGGTGGAGCCGTTGGCAAGCAGGTTCGGAAACCGGGCGGGGAGTACCGTCGGTTCCGTCAGTCGGTCGTCGTAGTTGGGGATGAAGTCAACGGTTTCTTTCTCTATGTCGGTGAGCATCTCCAAGGTGAGGCGCGTCATGCGGCTCTCGGTATAACGGAAGGCGGCGGGCGGGTCGCCGTCCATGGAGCCGAAGTTGCCGTGACCGTCCACCAGCCGGTAGCGCATGGAGAATTCCTGCGCCAAGCGCACCATGGCATCATAGATAGAGGCATCCCCGTGCGGGTGGTAGGAACCCATGACCGTACCGACCGTATCTGCGCATTTGCGGTAGGCCTTATTCGGCTCCAAGCCGTTCTGATACATGGTGTAGAGAATGCGGCGATGCACGGGTTTCAAGCCGTCGCGCACATCGGGAAGTGCCCGGGCAGTGATGACGGACATGGAATAATCCAAGAAACTCTTGCGCATCTCCTGCGCAATCTCGGTTTCTACGATTTTTTGGTTTGCTACGGATTGTTCATCGAATGGCATGGGATGGCTATCCTTCTTTTGGTTTACGGGTATCAGTCCGGGGTATCCTCCGGGAATAGGTCACGAACCGGGAACTGTAAGCCGGGGAACGTAGGGCTTTCTATGGTGTCGCCGATGCGGTATTCATCTTCTATAGCAAGATAATCCGCGTAGGTCCAAGGAAAGTGATTCTTGTCTTCTGCGAGGTTCACCGGCAACCCTCCCTTCACGGTTTCGATTCCTACACATCCAAGTTCTGTACGTACTTGGCATGGGTCTCTATAAACTCTCGGCGCGGTTTGACTTCATCGCCCATGAGGGTGGTGAAAGTCTCGCTGGCAAAGGAAGCGTCGTCAATGGTCACTTGGAGCATCGTACGGAAAGAGGGATCCATTGTGGTTTCCCAAAGCTGCTCCGGATCCATTTCACCCAAGCCTTTGTAGCGCTGGATGTCGCAGTTTTCACCGAGTTCCGCCATATAGCGGTCGCGTTCCTCATCGGAGAAGGCATAGCGCACTTTCTGGTTCTTTCCCTGCCCTTTGGACACGAGATAGAGCGGCGGCTGCGCAATATAGACGTGCCCCTCCTCCACCAAGGGCCGCATGAAGCGGTAGAAAAACGTCAGCAGCAGTGTGCGGATGTGTGCACCGTCTACGTCGGCATCGGCCATGATGATGACTTTGTTGTAGCGGAGCTTCGTAATGTCGAAGCCGTCGCTCTCATCCGCCGGTTTTTCCGCGCCCTCGGTACCGTCTTTCTCACGGTTGCGTTCAATGCCGGCGCCCAGAGCGATGACGACAGGCAGGAGCTTTTCGTTATTGAGGACTTTTTCGTTGCGCACTTTCTCTACGTTGAGCATCTTGCCCCACAAGGGAAGAATCGCTTGGTACCGCGGGTCGCGCCCCGTCTTGGCGGAGCCGCCGGCGCTGTCGCCCTCTACAATGTATATCTCGGTTTCTGCGGGGTTTTTGCTGATGCAATCCGCCAATTTCCCGGGAAGAGAAACGGTTTTCTTCTTACGCAGGTTGTCGCGGGCGGTTTGTGCGGCAATGCGTGCCTTGGCGGCCTCCATTGTTTTGGTCAGGATGGCTTCCGCCACCTTGGGGTTGGTCTCCAAGAATTGCATCAGCTTGTCTTTTACCAGCTGATGCACCAGCGGCTGCATATCCGTATTGCCGAGCTTTGCTTTGGTCTGCCCCTCAAACTGGGCATCGGTGAGTTTCACGGAGATAACAACCGTCAAGCCCTCCAGCACGTCGCTCAAAACCAATTTGCGCTCGCTGCCGGCTGATTTGTCTTTGTCTTTCTTCTTGTCTTTGGATGTGCCTTTGTTGGCTTTCGCTTTCTTCTCTTCCTCTTTGGGGAGAATGAACTGCCTGTAGTAATCATTGAGGACAATCGTCAGGGCGTTTTTGAAGCCGTTTTCATGTGTGCCGCCGTCCGTGGTGCGGACGTTGTTGGCGTAGGACAGGATTTCCGCATCAAAGGAATCGTTGTACTGCAGGGCGATTTCTGCCTCTTTGTCATCCTTGACGGCGGTGAAGTGAATCGGTTTCATAGGCTCTGTATCCTTTGCGGAACCCTTTTCAATCGCCAGAGGGTTTACGCCGCGCCGCTTGTCAATATGGCGGACATACTCCGATATGCCGCCCTTGTACATATAGGACTTATGGATAGGCTCGGCCTCGTCGCGGGTGTCGTCCAAGGTCATTTTCAGACCGGCGTTCAGAAAAGCGGATTCACGGATGCGCCGCTCCAGCGTCTCAAAGTCATAGACTGTTGTCTCTGTGAAAATCGCCGCGTCCGGCTTGAACTGAATATAGGTGCCGTGCCGGTCGGTATCGCCGATGACTTCGAGGGCGGTAACGGGCTTGCCTCTCTCGAACTTTTGACGGTAGACGTGCCCCTCTTGGGACACCTCCACCACCAGCCACTCCGAAAGCGCATTGACCACAGAGGAACCGACGCCGTGCAGACCGCCCGAAACTTTGTACCCCGACCCGCCGAATTTGCCGCCGGCATGCAGAACCGTCAGGACGACCTCTACGCTCGAGATGCCCAGCTTCTCATTGATGCCGACCGGTATGCCGCGGCCGTTGTCGCGTACGCCGATGATGTCCCCGGGCAGGATCTCCACATTAATCTCCGTGCAGTACCCCGCCAATGCTTCGTCTATGGAGTTGTCAATAATCTCATACACCAAGTGGTGCAGTCCGCGCGGTCCCGTGCTGCCGATATACATCCCCGGACGTAACCGAACCGCTTCTAATCCCTCCAGTACTTGGATGGAGTCGGCATCGTATTTCTCGCTTACCGTCGTGTTTAGGCTCTCGGCATCGTCGAAAGCTATGCGCTCAGTTTCGTTCAGTTCAGTTGCGTTCAGTTCAGTTGCGTTCAGTTCAGTTTCGTTGGCCACGGATGCTCTCCTTGCTGAGGTGTTTGCGAAAATCCGGTATTCATAAGGCAGTTACACTTAGCGCTGCTGTTGCTGCTGTGCATTCATCAAGCTGTTCATAAACCCGCCGGAGCGTTTCTGCTTCTTTGGCTTATAGAGCGGGGGATTTTTCAGCTTCTCGAGAGCCTTCCTGCCGGCGGAAGTACCAAAGAATTTATGGACATTGATGACAATCGGCGCTAAGTCGGCAGACATATAATCGACGGCATCGGCGAGAATCCGTTCGTTGATGCCTTCCTGCCCCAAGATCGTAACGGCGATGAGGGACTGCACTTCGTTGGTAGCGTTCTCATAGACCTCATTGAGGAGGTTGAAGAGTTTGTGCATGGCGGCGTCGGAGTGACTGCGCAGCGTTTGGAGGACAACGGCGTTGCCGTAGTTCAGGAAGAAGTCTTCAGCGAGGAACTCGCCGTACTTCTCATAGTCGGCTTTGTATTGCGCGCGCAATTCCGGATAAATACCGGTAAAAGAGTTGCCGAAGCTGACGGCATCATAGTATGCGTCGCCATTTTTTATGGCTGTTTTGCTGACGCTTTTGGGCAGCTTTTTCGCCTGCGCCGTACCGGCTGCCCCGGCTGCCGTGCGCTTGCGCGGGGAGCCGAATTTCTTCAGGATGTCTTCCGCAAAGTCCTCGCCGATGTACTTCACCGAACGCTCGTCAGCATCGGCCAATTCCAATAAAGAGAGCGAAATCCGGGAGTAATCCGCATCAATCGGTTCCTCATCTTTATCCGCCCAGCGCAATTCCGCTTTGCTTTCGTACAAATCAAGGCGCAATAAGCCGCTCTCATTGCGGAAACAAGCTGTTGCATCTACTGTCAGTTCATCCGGCGCATCGGTTGCCGTGAATCCGCACTCCTGCAAATTGGGCAGCATAGCTTTTACTATGACCTCAAGTGCCCTGGCCGCATCCATCATAAAGTGTTCTCCTTTGTTTGCCGAAGGGGGCAATCCCAGTTGATATATAATATAAATAGTATACCATAAACGGGCGAAAAAGGCAAGGCTTTTTCGTCATTTTTTCCAATCCGTACACATTTTAGCAAGTTGAAATGTTCTACCGTATAAGGGCCGGAATCACCATTGCGAAGATGCCCAGCACCATCAACCCTGCCATGAGCAGTGCGATGATTCGAATTCGTTTGGAACGCTCCATATGTTTTAGTCCTCCGTTTCGCTGCCGTTTGCGAGTATAGACTGTATGAAGGGCAGGATGCCCTCATGTTTGGGGGATTGCGCGGGCAATTGGCAAAGGTGGTTGGAAGGAATGGTGTTGGCTTCAATGAGAAGGGGTCCGCGCTCGGTGATTGCCGCATCCCATCCCAGATAGCGCACGGTAGGCTCAATCTGTGCTGCCTGCCGCACCATGGACATAACAGCCTCCCATTGCGGCACCTGAAAGCCTTGGATGTTTGTGCCGCTCTTCGGGTGAAATGCAAAGGTGGCACCGGTCTTGTCCTGTGCGGGAAAGTCTATCTTGCCGGTGTCGAGCGACACCTTTGCCGCGCAGCCGCCGTAATCCAAGTTATCTACTGCGGCACCGACCCCCATGCGCAGGAAGGCGCCGAGGAGGTGTACCTCCCCTTTGCCGTCAATGAGCGTCATGACGCGCACGGTGTTCACGGAATCCGGAGCCAAGGCGGCCATCTCCGGCGACTGCACGATGGCCTCCTCCCAGAGCGTTAACCCATCCGAGATAAGTCTTGCCGCAAAAGCAGGATACTCCGCAGCGGAAAGCGCGGTGCAGTCCGCTTTCTGAACTTCTTTGCCGCAGATGCCGTCCGGGTCTTTGGCAAAGAACACCGGATGGTGGCGGAACCACCGCATTTTTTCCTCTTCGGATGCGGTGGAGGCATCCAGCCACTCCCGCCCGAGGAAACGGCCATACAGGCGGCAGAAGCTTACCTTATTCTCAACCGCCTTGGAGCGTTCGGGGTCATTGAGCTGTCGGCAGAATTCTTGGTTCTTTGTGCGCGTGAGATAGGTTGCCCGCTGTGCCTCGTTGCACTCCCACAGGCGAAACACTTGGTAATCCATGTACCCCGCGCCGTACCGTACGCCGCAGCGCACAATATCGGTGAATACGGCTGTGAAAGGCCGATAGGTCTGTTTGGCGATTGTCTTTGCAGTAGATGCCATCTTCTTCCAGTCCATTTTCGCCGCACGGCGGAGAATGTACATGAAATTCATAAGTAACTCCAAATTCTATAGGATAAAGCATCGTTATATTCATATTATAGCAACTTCCGGACAGGTTGTCAAGCAGAAATGGGATTTACTCCCTGTTAAAAAATGAGAAGATTGTCCTTCTGCCCCTTGCAATTCTATGCGAAATGTGCTAAAATAAACAAAGCGGCGGGCAGGTACACGATTGTGTTGCCGCCCTGCGAAAACCCGGTGCAAGCCCGGGGGAGACTTACTGCCTACCGTATACCCGGAAAAGCAGCCGCTGCCGAAAAGCCGTTTTCTTGTAGTAAGAGAAACGTGTGCATATGCGCAGTGCCTCAATGAGGTGCGTGGGTATATGGATAGGTTTGCCTTGCCGCCGGAATCGGTGCGCAAGTCTTTTTATTTTCTGCCGAAAGGGATTTAAAGCCATGAAACACAAGAATGCAGTGCACATTACCGCCGTATTGGCAATTGTTTTGCTGTTCAGCTGCGCCGCTTGCGGGACAAACGGAACTGAAACCATCCCGGCAAGCACAACGATTACCGGCGGGACGGATGCCCCACAGCCGGTCGGTGAGGGTGCTTTGCGGTTTTCTTTCACCGTCACGGATAAGGACGGTTTGATTACGGCGTACCTTGTAAATACGGATGAAAAAACCGTAGGAGCCGCCCTTATAGAAGCAGGCCTTATTGATGGGGAGCAGCAAGCTTTCGGTCTGATGGTAAAAAGCGTAAACGGTCTGCGTGCGGATTACGAACTGGATAAAGCCTACTGGGCGTTTTTCATTGACGGCGAATATGCCTCTACCGGCGTGGATGTGACCGACATACAAGCCGGGAAAGTGTATTCCTTTGTGTATACATTGGACGCCTAAACCGGCTTGCAGAGGAGCCGGCAATGGAGGAGCAAGGCCATGACAAGAGATGCTTTCGGCACCTACCATCCCGTTGTCACAATGGGATACTTTGTGTTGACCATCGGCTGTGCTATGGTTTTGATTCATCCGGTGTGCCAAGGCATATCCTTGGCGTGTGCTGTAATGTATGCGCTGCATCTCGGCGGGAAGAAAGCGCTGCGCCGCAATGTGCTGTATATGCTGCCGCTGTTGGTCATAACCGTCTTGGTCAACGCTGCTTTCACTCATCAGGGCGTAACGATTCTCACATACTTGCCGAGCGGCAACCCGCTGACACTGGAGAGCATCCTCTATGGTTTATCCACGGCATTTCTGCTTGTGACTGTGATTGCCTGGTTCAGTTGCTTCAACGCTGTCATGACATCGGATAAGCTTGTATATCTTTTCGGGCGTATCCTACCGGCGCTCTCCCTGCTGCTCTCTATGGCATTGCGGATGGTGCCGCGTTTCGGTGCGCAGCTGAAAAATATCGCCGATGCGCAGCGCTGCATTGGCCGCGATGTTTCGAGCGGCACCTTCCTCCAACGAGCCCGTCACGGTATTCGAATCCTATCCATACTTATCACTTGGGCGTTGGAAAACGCCATGGATACAGCCGACAGCATGAAAGCGCGGGGCTACGGTCTGCCGGGGCGGACGGCGTTTTCTGTTTATCGCTTCCGAAAGCGGGACCGTTGCGCGCTTCTCTTTATTCTGTGCAGCGCGGCGGTTCTGTTTGCGGGGATTGTATGCAAGCAGTTGCGTTTCAGCTACTACCCTTTGCTGCCGCCCCTGCTTATAAGTGTATGGCAACCGGTCTTATATGTTTTTTATGCGGCGATGTGTGCCTTTCCTTTGTTCCTAAATAGGAGAGAGAGTATAAAATGGCGATTGCAATCGAAATCCAAAACCTGACATTCACCTATCCCGGGCGGGAGAAGCCTGCGCTGGACGGTATTAACCTAACCGTACCGACAGGTGCGTTTGCGGTGCTTTGCGGGCCGTCCGGCTGCGGCAAGACCACCCTTCTGCGGCAGCTCAAGCCCGCCCTTGCCCCGCATGGCAGCAAAATGGGTACGGTTATCATAGACGGCAAGGAACTCTCCGCCTATTCCCCCCGAAAGGCAGCCGCTGCCATCGGCTTTGTCCTCCAGAATCCGGAGAACCAGACAGTAACGGATAAGGTCTGGCATGAGCTGGCGTTCGGATTGGAGTCTTTGGGCTTTGATACACCGACCATCCGTCTGCGCGTGGCGGAGATGGCCTCTTTTTTCGGCATCCAAGACTGGTTCTATAAGAATGTCTCGGAACTGTCCGGCGGACAGAAACAGCTCTTATCGCTGGCCTCTGTTATGGCACTCCAGCCTTCCCTGCTGATCCTTGACGAACCGACGGCGCAATTGGATCCGATAGCCGCCTCCGATTTCTTGGCGGCTGTCGGCAAAATCAACCGCGAGTTAGGTATGACCGTCCTCCTGACGGAACACCGCTTGGAGGAGGCATTCCCCTTGGCAGACCGTGTGATTGTGATGGAGGAAGGGCATGTCTGCGCCGACGGAACGCCTTGCGATGTTGCCGACACCCTCCGGCGGGAGGAACACAGCATGTTTGACGCTATGCCCGTCCCGATGCGCGTCTGGGCAGCAGTTGAGAGTGATAAGCCATGCCCCGTCACCGTCCGTGACGGGCGGGAATGGTTGAATCAGTTGACAATGCAAAAGGAACAGCCAACCGTTCCCGAAGGTAAGGCACAGCCGGAAGGCGTACCCGCAGTCGAATTGCAAGAGGTGTACTTCAGGTACGGGAAAGACGGATCTGAGGTTGTGAAAGACCTGACCTTCCAAGCGCATGCCGGGGAGCTGACGTGTATCTTAGGCGGCAACGGCACAGGCAAGACAACGGCGCTTTCCCTGATTTCGGGCTTACTGCGGCCGCTGAGCGGCCGGGTTTTATTGGACGGGCAGGATATAGAATCGATTCCGCAGAGGGAGCGGTTTCACCGTTTTCTAGCCATGCTGCCGCAGAACCCGCAGACGCTTTTTGCAGCAAAGACCGTCCGCGAGGATTTGCTCGAAGTCTTGCGGGAGATGCGGCTAACCAAGGAAGAGCAGAACAAAAAGCTCGCGGATATTACAAAGCTTTGCAGATTGCAAGCGCTGTTGGAGTGCCATCCCTATGACCTCTCCGGCGGCGAGCAGCAGCGGGCGGCATTAGCCAAAGTCCTACTATTGGAGCCGCGCATTCTTCTGCTCGACGAGCCTACCAAAGGTCTGGATGCGGACTATAAGCATACCTTTGCTGCAATTCTGCGCTGCCTGACCGCCGCAGGAGCGGCTGTGATTATGGTGTCGCATGACATCGAGTTTTGCGCGGCGTACGCTGACCGCTGTGCGCTTTTCTTTGACGGCGGCATTGTGACACAGAGCACGCCTCGAGACTTCTTTTCCGGCAACAGTTTCTACACTTCCGCAGCGAACCGCATGGCGCGGCACATCCTCCCGGAGGCCATCACAGCAAGCGACATCATTGAAGCATTCGGAGGCACTGTCCCGCCGCAGCCTGAACTCCCGCCGGATTCCGGCGGTTATAGCTTGGAAGATATGCCCCCTATTTTGCCGAAACCGATAAAACAGAAGCTGTCAACCAAGCGCATCGCTGCTTTGTGTGGCACCGGGTCGGCTTTTCTGCTGACGGTGCTGTATACTGTTCTGTACGGCAAAGACATCTTTGCGTTTATCGGCGGCGGTTCGGAGGCTGTGCGTGCGGCACAGGGGCAGGGATGGAAATATGTGCTGCTGCTGTTTTTCTTTGCGGCGGAAGCTGTCGTGTCGGTGCTGGCTCTGACATGGAAGCGCGCAGCACCGCAAACATATCTGCTCCAAACGCCTCTCTGCGACCGCAAACTCTCCAAGCGCACCATTGCAGCCGCAGCAATGATTCTGTTTGCCATTCCGATAACCATTTTCATCGGTATCTATTTGTTCGGCGACCGAAAGTTCTATTTTATAGCATTATTGGTTTTGTTCGAAGCCATGCTTCCCTTTGCGTTTATCTTTGAGGGTCGGCGTCCGCAAGCGCGTGAGCTTGTTACGCTGGCTGTCCTTTGTGCGGTAGGTGTGGCGGGGCGGGCTGCTTTCTTTATGCTCCCGCAGTTCAAGCCCGTGCTGGCTGTAGTCATAATCGCCGGCGTAGCCTTCGGCGGCGAGGCGGGCTTCCTCGTGGGGGCTGTGACCGCTTTCGTAAGCAATATGTTCTTCGGGCAGGGACCTTGGATGCCTTGGCAGATGTTTACCATGGGCATCATAGGTTTCTTGGCGGGAGTGTTGTTCAAAAGAGGCTGGTTGCTTCGCTCGAGGCTTTCGCTCTGCCTTTACGGCGGCTTGGCGGCTTTCGTCCTATACGGAGGCATTATGAACCCCGCTTCTGTGCTTATGTATAACCCGCAACCCACATGGCCGATTATCCTGTCCGCCTATTTACAGGGTATCCCATTCGACTTGGTTCATGCCTTAGCGACAGTGGTTTTCTTGGCCGTTGCCGCTATGCCAATGATGGAGAAACTGGATCGGGTAAAGGTGAAGTATGGCTTGGCGGAGGTAAGGCGCAGTACTGTTTGATTGTATAGTTATTCACTTGCGATGCATAATGCGGTATCGGAAAAATAATATTGAAGCGATTGATAATCAATGATACTTTAGCGCTTTAAAGATAGGGATGCCGGTACCGGTATCGGCGCCGATATCGGCGTATATATGCACACCAATTGTGAATAATTATATAGAAAGTTTCCCATAAAAAATATGTAATACTTATGTATTCAACAGCAGATACGCCGCCGCAGCCCATAGGGATAAGGTCGCCTTCCCTGCCGCTGACTGATAGATGGCAAAAGCCAGAACCAACACAATGCACCCGCCGGAGAGCACCCGTGACCATAGCTCGGCATTTGCCTCTGTCATGTATCTGCACAGGGTAAAGTACACAATGCGCCCTCCATCCAAGAGCCGAATCGGCAGGAGATTGAAGAGTGCAAAGCCTGCATTCAGCCAGATGGACTGCACTAAGAACCACGACAGCCATCCGTGCGGCACGGAGACCAAATCCCCGGAAGGAAAGCTGAAAAGCAGAAACGCCGCGAAAGCCAGCCCGGCAAAGAGTGCACTTCCCAGAGGTCCGGCGGCGGCGATGACGGTTTCATCATGGAGCGAGAGTCCCAGTCCGGGACTGCGCTCCATACGCAGTCCCGCTGCCGTCAGGCAGAGGCAGTGCGGTTTGTTTTTTCGCAGAAGCATAGCCCCGGCGTGCCCCAGTTCATGCAGACCTGCATAGAGCAATCCCAGACCTATGCGTCCTTCCCCGCCTACGGCACAGACCAAAGCCAGCATTGCTGCGAAGGAAATCCCTACGCGAACCGGTACAGGGCCTTTCTTAAATAAGGTCATGCAGCCACTCCTGACGCCGTTCGGCTATCGTATCATATCCCGCCTTTTGGCGATGCAGGGTATTGTTTTTGCGGTTGAAATAAGTCAAGCTTTTTCAGCGAGCGCGGCGAGGACATCCTCAGCCAACGGGTAGGCATCTGCCGGGATGACACTGCGCGGGTCGGCTCGGGTAGCGCCTAAGCGCGTCTCAAAGTGAAGGTGCGGTCCATTGGATTGCCCTGTGGAACCGACCAGTGCGATGGTCTCGCCGGCGCGGATAACCATGCCCTCTTCCACCAGGATCTCCGAGCAGTGTGCGTAGACCGTACGGAAACCGCCGGCGTGTTCTAAGATAATGTAGTTGCCGTAATCCTTACCTACCGCAGCGGCAGCCACTTTGCCGTAATATGCGGCATGAATGGGCGTGCCCTCCGGTGCCGCTATATCTAAGCCGGTATGTATACCCTCTTCCCCTGTGACAGGGTGTATGCGCAAGCCGAACAGAGAGGAGATGCGCCCGGAATCCAGCGGCAAACTGACAGGGGCTGTCGTCACCAATGGCAGTTGTGTGCAGGATTTGTCCGCGTATTGCTGCGCCACGTCTTTGCCGCCCGCACCATAGGCTGTGTCTGTAATCGGTGCGGACGGCGGATTAGGGTTTTCGCCGTCCTCCGTTGGTGCGGGAGATTCAGCGGCGCTGTCCACCGCCTCTTCTTCACCGTGTCCGCTTTCCTCTGCCGCAGTTTCGGACGCAGCTTCAGAAGTATCCGCAGTTGCGCCGCGCGTGTCCGGCGTGAGTGCAGGTACGGAAACGTATATCTCATCTTTCAGGGAGAGTGTCAGCTTCTTGATAGCCTGCCACACTTCCCCAACGGTCATGTCCGTCAGCATCGCCTCGTGGTATACGGCTCGTATCTGACTATAGGTCTGCGGAGCCAGCTGTTTTGCCCCGACTACGCCGCCTAACAGAACGCCGCACACCAAAAGCTGCGCAATCATAACCTTGCCGTAAGAGCCTGCGGTTGGTTTGGTTATACCGTAGCTTTCGCGCGGGGGTACGGCCTCTTCCTCGTAGTCCCCTTGTTTCTTGCCGCGTATTTCCTCCATGCGGAAAGGCATCGTTTCGGTTTTTTCTTTTTTTGCTTTCCTTTGCTGCCTGGCTGCACGCTGCGAACGTATGTCCGCAAATCGTGACTCCGAGTCAAAGAAGGAAAGCTCGCGGTTGTAGTCTTCCATTGTACCCCTCCTGCTTGCGTATGCCCGTACGCTTGTACTTCCCATTCTTATGCGCTGGGGCGGCGAAAAATACTTCTTGCGGGAGGGGCGCCGTATTACGGCGCTGGGGGGGCGCCGCATTGCGGCGCCAGTGCGTGCGCCGTAATACGGCGCCTCGGCTTACTCCGTACGCAGAGCTTCCACAGGATCTTTCTTAGCGGCAACGCGGGAGGGCAGCAGACCGGCGATAACTGTTAGGATAACGCTCAGCACTATCAGACCAAGGGCACCGGCGGCCGGCAGGTGGGATATGCCTTCAATATCCGACAGGTTTTCTATGATTATATTCACGGGTATATTCAGCAGCATGGTTATTCCTACTCCCATTGCACCGGCAACCAATCCTTCTATAACTGTTTCGGCATTGAACACGCGGGAGACATCTTTCTTGGATGCACCGATAGAGCGCAGGATGCCGATTTCTTTCGTGCGCTCCAGAACGGAGATATAGGTAATGATACCAATCATAATAGACGACACGACCAAGGAGATGGCCACGAAAGCGACAAGTACATACGTAATGATATTGATAATCCGCGTAATCCCCTGCATCATGACGGCAATCAAATCATTGTAGCTGATGGAATACTCCTCGTGACCGTCGGCGCTTTGGCGGGCGTTATATGAATCAATTTCAGCGGAAATCAAGTCTTTCGATTCGAAGTCCCTGGGATAGATATTGATGGAGTTGGGTTTGTCCGTATCTACAGCACCGAAGCTGCTCAAGTTTTTGTCATAATCCTGCCCGTTGTTCAGGGCATCAACTGTCTCTTTGAATGCGGTGACCACTTCCGCTTCCGTACGCTTGCCGGGGATTTCTGTTTTGGTTTCGGTACTGGTGGAGGGCGTACCTGTCTGGGCTTCCTGGAGGGCTTTGTTCATGGCGGCTTGTTGGTCGGCAGGCATTTGGGCAATGTAGGCCTTGATGTCATCCATGGTGAGGTTTTCGAAAATCGAATCCAAGTCCATACCGAAAGGCACTTGGATGTCGGGACTGTTGCGAATCTGCGCTTTAATCTCTGCAAGGATTTCAGCCTCTGTTTTTGGTTTGGCAGGGGTGACGGTGCGTGTGACTTGCGTGGTGGATTTCGTTTCCTCAACCATGGTTAAAAGGGCGGCCTGTTTTTCTTCCGGGAGTTTGGGTATCCACTCCTGTACATCAGCGAGCTTCATGTCTTTTGTAAAGGAGGCTGTATCAAAAGGTATGCCTGTAAGGATGTTTGTGTCGGGCGTTTCGCGCTGGGCTTTGGCGAGTTCGCTGTTATTTGTCTGTTCTATTACCCAAGCTTGTAACGCCGGCAAGTATCCGACCGTCCCGCTGATAGAGGCGGCGGCACTGTCCGAATCCGGGCGGACGACACCCACCACTTTCAGTTCCAGACCTTCCTCCAGAAGGGGCAACATGAAACTCGGGGAATCCGATTTGTTTACCCAGACATTGCCTTCTTTGGTATATAGGGCGGAGTTGGGCAGAAGCCGGAAGCGCAGAGCCATCAAATCATCGTAACAGAAGTCGTTGATTTGGCTCTCGCCGACTGCCTCGCCGGCTTGTACTTTTTCCATCATCTCGGTGAGCTTGTTCTGATCCAAGATGCCCAAGCTGTAGAGAGCCACGTCGGAGAGTTCGTTGTTCTTGTCAACGACTATAACCAGTTCCTCTTTGGATTCCGGCCACCTGCCTGCAAGGACATCATATTGCCGAGAGATGAGTTCCGGGTTGGCGAGCATCTGTGCGAAGAGGTTTACACCTGTGTTACCGCCCAAGAGGCTTCCGTTCATCATCCCGCTGTTGCGCCGTATTCCATTGATGACAGAACTCGGGTTCACTTGAATGTAATCCACGGCGGCTGCATCGGAAGAGTCTGCGTCTGCAGTCGGACCTGAGGTGCTTTCGGCTGCGGTCGTCGTGCTAGCAGCGGCAGTCGTTGTCGCTTTGGTTGTGCTTACAGGGGCGGTGGTCGTATTTCCTGCGGCGGCAGCGGTTTCACCTGCCGGCGCGGTGGAAGCGGCGGCGTGGGATGCCTCCGGTTCGTCAACCGGTTGATCTGTCATAAGCCGATAGATTTGCAGCTCCACACCGTAGCCGTATTCTACGGAATTCGATAAGTCTCGGATGGTTTTTCCGGCATCGCTGTCTAAGAATTCTTTGAAGTGCTGCAGGTCGTTCTTGCTCATCTGGGCGGAAACGGTTTTCATCATGTCACCCATGATGTTATTGGAATACACCTTGTCGCTATCGCGGCCTTCGCGGTCGGTGATATTTTGCCCCATCATGGCTTCCATCATGCCGGTGATGTCGACGGTCTCATTCTGTATTTGTATGGGGTAGGTGGAGAGGGTATCCTCTTGAATGCTCTGTATATAGGCTTGCATCCCGCTGGAGAGGGAGAGGATCAGCGCGATACCGATGATGCCGATGCTCCCGGCAAAGGAAGTGAGCATCGTGCGCGCTTTCTTCGTTAGGAGATTATTCAGCGAGAGTGAAAGCGCCGTTGGAAAGTTCATGGAGGCCTTTCCCATGCGCTTGTGTTCCGGCTCTGCGAGTTCGGAGGCTTCCGGCGTATAGGGGTCGGAGTCAGATGTAATGCGCCCGTCACGGAGTTTAACAATACGCGTGGCGTACGTATCCGCCAGCTCCGGGTTGTGTGTTACCATGATAACCAAGCGGTCTTTGGCAACCTCCTTCAGTAGGTCCATAACTTGCACGCTGGTTTCGGTATCTAAGGCACCCGTCGGTTCATCCGCCAAGAGGACGGCAGGATTATTCACCAGAGCTCGGGCGATAGCTACACGCTGCATCTGTCCGCCGGACATCTGGTTGGGGCGTTTGTGTTCCTGACCCGCCAAGCCGACTTCCGCAAGAGCCGCTTTGGCGCGCTTCTTGCGCTCGCTCTTGCTGATGCCGGAGATGGTGAGTGCCAATTCCACATTGGACAGGATGGATTGGTGCGGTATCAGGTTATAGCTCTGGAATACAAAGCCGATGGTGTGGTTGCGGTAGGAATCCCAGTCGCGATCCCTGTATTTCTTTGTGGATATACCATCTATTATCAGGTCGCCGCTGTCATAGCGGTCTAGACCGCCAATGATATTCAACAGGGTGGTTTTGCCGGATCCGGAGGGACCTAAGATGGCTACAAACTCATTGTCGCGCAGATTCAAACTTACGCCGTCTAGAGCTATTTGCTTGAGGTCGCCGGTAATGTATTCTTTTTGTATGTCTTTTATCTGGAGCATTGCTTTCCCCTCTATATAATGATGATTGTAAGGTGTCCTGCATTCAATTGCTAACACTATTAGATATTATAGCATACCCTACAAGGAATTACATGAACGCAGAGAAAACAAATTGTGAATTCTGTACATATAGGAAAGAGGGGGTTATCGATTGATTGCCGATGCAAATCATTCTAAGATTTTATTTGCTTTTTGCTCCATTATATGGTATACTACTTAAAGAAACCATAAGGAGGAAGATTCATGCCAAGACTGCATAGTTCTTTGGTTTTCAGCGCTCTTGCCGGAACAGATGCCAATGGGAAGCCGCGTTATGTGACGGTGAAGTTCTATCCCTGTGAAGAACGCGGACGGCCGTTTGCCTTTGTATTGCCCGGAGGTGCCTACGCCTATGTGGAATGGGGTCCGGAAGGGAAAGCTGTTGCTGATGCGCTCAATGCCATGGGGTATAACGTCTTTGTTTGCGGATACCGTTGTGGATTCTCTAAACAGGGCTTTGCGGCTCTTGCTGCCGAGGATGCGCTGATTGGATTGCGCTTTGCCCTCTCTGAAGCAGGGCAGTTGGGTTGTGATACCGCAGCGTACAGCATTGTAGGCTTCTCTGCCGGAGCTCATATTGCTTTGCAGATGGCGGCGAAAGGTTTTGATGGCTCTCCCCCCCCGGCTCTGCTCATGTGTGCCTATCCGCTGGTGGATTGCGCCCACGGCGGTGCTGTAGTGAAACTGTGCCGCCTCTGTGCCTACGGTACCGAAGGATATAAAACACCCGATAGCCCGGTACAGAATGTTCTTATGCCGCTGACGGAAGATTGCCCGCCGCTCTATATTTGGCAGGGCGCGGATGACGCAATGCTGCCGATTGAATTCAATTCAATTCAATTGTCCCGCCGCGCAGAGGAACTCGATATAAAATACTTCTTCAAGCAGTACCCCCACGTTAAGCATGGTGCAGGTATCGGAACCGGTTCGGACGCCGAGGGTTGGTTGGCGGATGCTTGTGCTGTTTGGGAGGCGCTTCGTTGAGCTAAACTTAGCTAAACTAAGCTAAACTAAACTCAGTTAGACTCAGCTAAACTCAACTAAACTGAGTTAAACTTAGTTAAACTCAGTTAAAGCAAACTCAGCTAAACTGAGTTAATCTAAACTAAACTAAACTAAACTACGCTAAACCACCCGGAAAGGAACCCCCATGGACATTTTCAAATCATTACAAAAGGCAAAACCGCTTCTCAAGGTAGCGAAGAAAGGCTTTGAGGCATTATTCAACCATTGGGAGACCCGAGCAGAGGAGATCCCGGACTTTACGCGTCATAATTTGAGTGACGGTGATTTCTTGACCGTATCGGGGCAGAAAGTTTACAACCGACTGGGGCAGCAAGTGCTACTGCGCGGCACGAATGCGGGCGGGTGGTTGGTACATGAAGAGTGGATGTGCCCTGCGAAAGTCAAGACAAGTATGGAATGGCGGGACATAGTGACCGAACGTTTCGGCGCGGAAGAGCACGAACGCTTGTTAGGCATCTGGCAAGACCGGTACTGGCAGGAGGAAGACTTCGACCGCTGCGCGGAAATAGGAATGAACTGCCTTCGCTTACCGTTTTTGTATATGAATCTTGCGGACGATGAAGGCAACCTAAAAGAAGATGCATTTCGGCGCTTGGATTGGTTCGTAGAGAATGCCGGGAAGCGCGGCTTATACGTGATTCTGGATATGCACGGCGCATTTGGTTCTCAAAACGGCGAGCATCACTCCGGGCAGGAGAACGACGGCAGACAGTTGTTTTTCAATGCGGAGAACCGCCGCAAGACTACAGTGCTGTGGACGCAAATCGCCGCCCACTTCCGCGGCAATCCTGTCGTTGCAGGGTATGATATCCTCAATGAACCAATGGGTCCCGGATTCACCAAAGCCAGAACCGGAAAGGTACAATGGGACTATTTCAACGAACTGTACAATGCCATTCGCAGCGCCGACCCGGAACATATCGTGATCATAGAAGCCGTATGGGTCGCTTTCCATCTGCCGCCGCCGTCGCGTTATGGCTGGGAGAACATCATTTATGAGTATCACTTCTATGCATGGGGTTTAGGTCACGATGCTGTCTGCGCGGGAGCCTTGACGGCTGCGGCTTTTTGGCTGCCTAAGGTACTCAACCACGGCGTGCCGACACTGATAGGTGAAGTCAACTGTTTCGGCATGGCAGAGTTGTGGGAGGATACCCTGAAATACCTCACGCAACTGCGTTTTCACTGGACGACATGGACATACAAGACCAACTGCAGCGGCTGGTCAATTCATCAGCAAGACTTAACCCCGACAGATGTGCGCACAGCCTCTGTTGCCGAGATGGAAGAAGCTTGGAGCAAGACCGGTACGGAGAACGCCGTCCCGACTATGCTGAAAGCCATCCTCACCCGCTTTCTATCGGACTGATCAGGAGGCAGGCCAAGCAGGGTTATTCTTCAATTGCTGAACCTCGGTGGGGTCAATCAAATCCTGTCGGCGGTTGAAGGTTGATTTGCCGCAGGTGGGGGTCACATAATCATAGGTGGTGTTACCGCCCTGCGTCAGACCGTTGACCGGTCCGGCGGCATAGTTCGGCGTGCTGCTGTCGAGCACGATGGCATTGCCCGCGGAATCGCAGCCGAAGTAAGCCTCGAAGTGCAGCATATGGGTACCATAGCCATTGTTCATCATATAACCGATGACAGAGCCTTTGGTAACGGGTACAGTCAGCACTGTAAACGGCGGGAACGTGGCAGTACAAAAACCGATTTCCCCGTACCGAATCACGATATTATTCCCGGCGGAATCCGGGTAAACTGCAATGACCGAACCGGTACCTTCATAATAGCCGGTGGTAGAGTAGACAACCGTCCCGTCGGCGATGGAGTATATCGGCGAATCCCCGGAGCAGAGGTTAACATTTGTGGAAGGCGCAGTGCGCTGTGTCTGGAGGTCTATGCCGTCATGGCAGGCGCCCATGTCGGGGCGGTCGGCGTTGAATTGCTGCATAGGGTCGGTGAAAGGGGCATCGTTGTCCTGCGCGATGGGGTATATCCAACCTTCCGCCAAGCGCGCCGCCCAGAACGCCGCGAAGTCCCATTGCCCATCTGCTGTCTTCGGGAACTGGCACTGCGCCTCAGGCGTACAGCCGGTGCAACCGGTGGATCCGGTGGGGCCTGTAGGCTCCGGTTCCGGACTTGGAGTCGGTGTCCCATACCCGCAGGCGCAGGTTTGCGCATTATAGGCTTTATTGCGTACGGCAGCATTGCCGCTGCCGGTTTTCGGTTTGGCGCAGGAAACGCTTCGCGCGCTGCTGTTGTAAGGCATAGGTATTGCTCACTCCCATACAGACTGCCGATATGTACTGTCCCTTGCCAGTATATGCAGAAAGAAACCGTGGGGTACCTTTCAGGCGGCAGGAGCGGGAAAGCAAGAGCGCAGAACGGCGGCAAAAGGAGCCAAGTAGAAAGATCCGCAAAGGAGAATCATACCATCTGTGTGCAAGGCGCACCACGACTTGGCGTACGCAGCGGCATCCGCAAAAACCGGGAAAGCCCTTGTGTCCGGAATCTCGGAGAATGCGGCAAGTTCCGCAGCCGGACAGGCGCGGGATGTCACCGGTTCTACGGTGGCAAAGGCCGTCACTCGCGGCAGGAGTGCAGACAGGTACGCAGCGATGTCCTTATCCCTGCACATACCGCAGAGGGCGAGGATTGCTCTGCCCGGGAAGCGCTCCTGCAAATAGGCGGCTACAGCCGCACCGGCGGCGGCATTGTGGCCTGCGTCGTATAGAATGGTAGGGTCGGCATCGCGCAGGGTTTCCAAGCGCCCCGGGAGCGTCGTTTCCCGCAGGGCGGCGGCGATGCTTTCCTCCGGCAGACCGAGCCGGCGGCAGGCGCACACGACTATAGCCGCATTACGCTGCATATGCGCCCCCGCCAGAGCACATTCCCACAAACCCGGTTCGGAGCGCAGCAGTTCACAACCCAGGTTCGCGCAGACGGATTGGATGACTTCCAAGGCTTCGGGGTGTTGGGCATAGGAGGTGATACAAGGAACGCCTTGCTTCAGGATGCCGCACTTCTCGCGGGTAATTGCCGCGATGTCCGACCCCAGCCACCCCATATGGTCAAGGCTGATTTCGGTTAGGATGGTGAGGGCAGGTTTGGCTATGATATTTGTAGCATCCCCCGCACCGCCCATACCGGTCTCTATGACGGCATAGTCACAGCCGGAGGCGGCGAAGTGCAGAAAAGCCAAGGCAGTACAGAACTCAAACTCCGTCACTTGAATGCCGAGGGATTCGGCCGTACAACGGATGCGGTTGGTGAGGCTCTGCAGGTTTTGGGAGGAAATCTCCGCACCATTCACCTGAAACTGCGCAGTAAAGCGATAGACCGGCGGTGATGTATATAAGCCGACAATATGACCGCTGTTTGTCAAGGCGTTGGCAATCATGGTGCAGACAGACCCTTTGCCGTTGGTGCCGGCGACATGGATGGTCTTCACCGCATCCTGCGGATTCCCGAGGGAAGCACATAGTGCCCGAATGCGCTCCAAGCCCGGCAGAATGCCGAGCTTCCGCACGGATTGGAGGTAGGTGTCGATGTCCACAGAACGGTCGTTTTTCGGTAGGATAGACATGGCCTCGCTTCTTGTTTTTTGGGGAGCGGCAAACTGCAATGCGTGTGCTTCTATCGGGCGTACCCATGGGATAAGGGAACACGCACGCACATCTTCCCAACCCTATTGTACCACTTTTCAGGCATACTTGCAAGACCAATTCTCAGATACCGCGCCTCCCGCATCGCTCCAACCGCCGCCGCAAGCAAAAACCCCCTCTCCAACGAGAGGGGGTTTCGTTTGGCTGTCTCCGGAAGCTTTCGGCTGTGTGGGAGCCTTACTTCTTCGACTTAGCCGGTTTCTTGGCTGCTTTCTTGGGAGCAACAGCTTCCTTGAGGGCCTTGCCGGCCTTGAAGACGGGGATGGTAGTGGCGGGGGCAATCAGCTCCTCGCCGGTACGCGGGTTGCGGACCTTCTTCTCCGCACGGGGGCGGGTCTCAAAGGAACCGAAGCCCACGAACTGGACTTTCTCGCCATTGGCAACTGCATCGCTGATGGTTTTGATGACGGCGGTGGACCACTTCTCGGCTTCCTTCTTGGTGGAGCCCTCCACCTGTGCTTGCAGTGCGTCGACGAATTCGGTCTTGTTCATGCTGGGTACTCCTTCCAAATCTGTTTATTGGTGTAATTATGGGTAGGTTCTGTCTGTTATATTCACCGACCGGAAAAATCTTCCAGGCGGACTACCCGCTGAAGGGGAGGCTTACGCTTTGGTGTAAAGAGGCAGATGGTTTCTTTTGCGGTCGGTATGTCATGGGGAATTGGTTTCGTTTCGGATGTAGGCTTGGATGTGCGCTTCTACGGCGGCGGCGCAGGCTTCCTCCGGGTCAACGTCCAAGGCGTAGGCGGCGGCGGCACATTGCCATAACAGTTCCCCAATGAGGGCTGAAGCATTTTCCGCAGGGTGCCGCAATTTCTGCAATAGGGCGTCGGCGGCATCGAAAGCTTGTCCCGCATCCGGGGTGACGTAGCCCGCTTTGACGGCTTTCTTCTGTACCTTTGCGGCGCGCAGGAGCGCCGGAAAGGCTTTCGGGAGTTCGGCCATCGCTTCGGCGGGGGTTTGGCGTCTCTCGCGGTGCTTGATTTCTTCCCATCGGGTGAGCGCTTCTGCGGCATCACCGGCATCCAAATCGTCGAAGACGTGCGGGTGCCGGAGAAGAAGCTTGCGGCACAGGGTATCGGTCACATCCTCGAAAGTGAACACGCCCGCCCCCGCGGCAATCTCAGCATGGAACACAACCTGCATGAGCAAATCCCCGAGTTCCTCGCAAAGGTGGGTGCTGTCGCCTTGGTCGATGGCATCGGCGGTTTCGTAGGCTTCCTCCAGCAGGTGCTTGCGGATGCTCTCGTGCGTCTGTGCCGCATCCCACGGACAGCCGCCGGGTGCGCGGAGAATGCGCATAATGGAGAGGACATCTTCAATGGTATAAAGTTCCTTAGCGGGGTAGTCTGCCATTGGTCAGCCTTTCTGCGGGCTTGTCCGCTTTTGTGTGCGATAGCGGCGTGCTGTGATAGTCAGCTTTAGTATTATACCCTAAAATGCGTTGATTTGCAAGCTTTTTCTTAAAAATTGTGCATTTTTTCGGCACTTTTCAGCCCAATAAGCCGATTTTATCTAGTTTTTCGGCGATTTTCTCCCCTTTCGGGAGCATCTCGAGGTCATCTTTCGTGAATGCGCGGCACAGGAGCATGGTAACGGCATACACAACCACGGCGGCGGCCATGGCGGCGGCAATCATAGCCAAAAGCTGCAGCTTGGCGCTCATGCCGGCGATGAAGGGCAGGCGCAGAATGAGTCCCTTGCCGGCCCAGGCTGCGGCGGCGGACAGCCCCGCGCATAAGAGCGGCTTAATAAGCACGCTCATCACGCGCACCCGCACTTTTGTTACGCGCAGCAGGACGATGAGGTTGACGGCTACAATAGCGACATAGCAGAGGATGGTGGAGTAGGGCGCTCCTTGGATGTTGATCTCCGGGTTGCCGACAAGGATGAAGTTGGAGACAATCTTCACAACCGCACCTACGGCGATGGACTTGACGGGTACATCCGTGCGCCCGATGCCCTGCAGAATGGAGGTAATAGGACCGGAGATGCTCATGAGGGCTGTCGAAAGACCGAACAGGAACAGAATCGGTGCCGTGTGCTGCGCAATGCCCGGGACATCCGCTTCGTAGAACAGCGTCAGGATCTCTTTGGACAATACAGCCAAGCCGAAACCGGCGGGGAGGGACACGACCAAAGCAATCCGCATAACCGAGTTGATGGTCTTCTGCACATTCTCCTTGTGCCCGACCGCCCAAGCGGCGGATATGGCAGGCAAGGCAGATACACCTAAGGAAGTGACAATCGTCGGTATCAAGGAGCGGAAGTCCATGACGGTGGCATACAGACCGCGGATGAACGGTGCCTTGTCTATTTCGGCAACGGGGCGTGCCCGCAGGGGACTGTTAAATGTGGAGCCGTAAATGCGTTCGATGACCTCCGGGTACTTCTCAATGGCGCGTTTGATGAGCCAGTTGACTTGGATGTTGTCAATAAAGTTCGTAATGGTCAGCACGGCCGAGGAGAGTACCACGGGGATGGCAATCATCCCCAGTTCCCGCATGAGTTTCTTGGCATCCTCCGACGGCGGGGCGTTGATGAGCATCTCTTTTGTGATGCCGTCGCCCTTTGCTCTGTGGTAGAAGACGAGATAGATATAGCCCAAGACCGTCCCGGCCGTAATACCGATGATGGAAGCGGCTGCCGCCCACGGATAAATCAGGGACTCGAAGTTGTCCGCCGTCGCCGCCATGCCGAAGACAGTCCCTTTGGTCTCGAACTCATGCGTCCCCATGCGCATACAGAGGATGGCAAGCGCAATACCGAGGATCATCTTGCACAGCGCCTCAATGACTTGGCTTACGGCAGTGGGGATCATGTTGCGCAAGCCCTCATAGTAGCCGCGGTGTATGCTCATGGCGCAGCAGAAGAAGATAGCGGGGGCGATGGCAAAGATGGCCGGCAGGCTCCTTAAGCCGCCGGTACAGATGTAGTTGGCATAGGGCCATGCCAAGAGCAGCATGGCTGCCAAACCCGCCAGTCCGACCCAGAGGAAGAGCTTGCGTGTTACTTTATATATTGTACGCACATCATTGTAGCGGCAGCGGGCGGTGCGTTCGCTCACCATACGGGAAACGGCAATCGGCAGCCCTGTGATTGCAATGGCGTAGATGGGCGTATACAGTTCGAAAGCGTTGGTGAAGAAGCCTTTTCCCTCTGCGCCATAGAGGAGAACCAGCGGGAGCTTGTAGACCATCCCGATGATTTTCACCAGTATCATGGAAAGGGCGAGAATGGCGGCGCCGTTGAGCATACTCTGGCTCTTGGGACCTGTTTTCTCGGTTTGGGTGCCTGTGCGCCTTTGCTCCATTGGGCAGAACTTCCTTTCATACAGCGGGCAGGGGAGGGCGTAGGGAATCATTGCCATAGCAATCGGTTTTAGCTATTATACCCCATTTTTCATTATATGTCAAGTCTTTTATAGAAAATGCCCGCAACTTGTCTTTGCGTTCTTCATAGAAGCGAAAAAAGAAACATAAAAATAGAAAACCCTCTTGACAATTGGTTGCGAAAATGATACAATTGTTATGCTACAAAATAATGACTTGCGGAAGGTGACATCAAAATGAAACGAACCCTTGCCCTGCTCCTGGCGCTCCTGCTCTCCTTTGCCCTCTTCTCCTGCGGTGAGAAGACCGAAACGGCCGATGAACCGACATCCACGGATGTTGTGGCTTCCCTCGGCGATGATACGACCGAAGCAGCCGTTGACCCCTCTATTATAGAGGAGTCCACCACGGAAGCTCCGACTGCAACCGAAGCGGAAACGACCACCGAAGCACCGACCACCACCGAAGCAGCCACCACCACGGCACTGGCTGATGTCGACCCCACGACCCTTGACAAGGCCGGCAAAGTGGAGTATTTCAATGCGGTAGTGAACAAAGTCCGTACCGAACGCCCGGCGTTTGACTACACCCTCATCCGCAAGATTGACAGCATCAAGACCACCATCGTGGGCGGCTTCTTGGATGGTATCATCAACCCCATCGTCAAGAGCCTTATGCCCGGCGACCCTGAAAACGGCCACAAGAATAAGGGCGATGACAATACCGGCGAGTTCCTTTCCGATTCCGAAAAGGCTGCCTCCTTGCTCAAGTCCTCCAATGTGTCCTCCATCACCATCACCAAGTCCGGCGACGGCTACGAGATGACCGTGAAGCTCGGCGATGCTACGAACCCCTCCAAGACACCCGGCAACGGTGCCTATGCTTCCCTGCACGTGATTGAGGATCTCAAGGGCATCATCAACGCCATCGTCGGCGAGAACGGTGCCATCAAGGCACCGCTGGAGACCACCAAAGTTGTCTATAACAGCGGCTATGCGACCGTCAAAGTCAACGGCAAAGGGCAAGTAACGTCCATGACCGGCGGCTTTAAAGTGGATGCCGTCGGGCAGGGCTGGTCCGTCATCGGCATCAGCGGCGATGTGACTGCCTATCAGTCCACAGAGGTTTCCGCGCAGAACTTTGTTTGGTAAGTAATATATAGTATGCGCTGCACAAGCAAAGGCAGTATGTAATGGAATGCAAAAGGCACAGCGGCGAAAGCCCTGTGCCTTGTCAGTTCAGCGGGAGCAGCGAACCGTTCGGAGACTGGCGGCCGGCGGAGCGGCAGAGGAGGATAGGCATATGCCGAGGAAACGAATCGTGAACATCATCAACTTCATCCGCGCCTATGAGCCGCGGGGGGATGTGGATTTGCTGATGCCCATCCGAATGCAGGTCGGTCTGCTGCGAAAGCACAGTTTGCCGGGAACCTTTCCGCTGATGTACAATGCCTTGCAGGACACGGACATCTTGGACATCCTGCGCACGGCACCGACAGGGACGGAGTTTTCGCTTTGGTTTGAGATGTGCGCAGAACTCTGCAAGGCGGCCGGTGTGCATTGGCGCGGCCGCTGGGCGTGGGACTGGGAGAGCCACTGCGCTTTCTCGCCCGGCTATACCCCGCCCGAGCGGGAGGCGCTCCTGGATGCCGCTTTCGAAAAGTTCCGGGAGGTCTTCGGGTACTATCCGCGGAGTATGGGCGCATGGGCTTTTGATGCCCATACCCTGCGCTATGCCGCGGAGAAGTACGGCATGGACGCGTTCTGCAACTGCAAGGACCAGCTCGGCACGGACGGCTACACCCTCTGGGGCGGGTACTATAACGGAGGCTACTATCCTTCTGTGTATAATGCATACTGTCCCGCGCAGAGTGAAGAAAACCAAATCCATGTGCCCATGTTCCGGATGCTGGGTTCCTGTCCGCTCTATCAGTATATTGAGGGTCTGAATACGCACACAGGGTTGCGCCGGAGCCAAGGGGTGCTGTCTTTGGAGCCTTCCTCCGAACGCTGCGGCGCGCGGACGGAGTGGGTGGATTGGTACCTTCGGGAGAACTTCATCGGGAAGTGCTTGAGCCACGCTTACACGCAGGTCGGGCAGGAGAACTCTTTCGGCTGGGAGAACATGGAGAACCTGCCGTATCAGTTGGCGCGGATAGCCGAACTGCGGGACAAAGGCATTGTGACGGCGGAAACCCTTGCGGCGAGCGGCAGGTGGTTCCGGGAAAACTTCAACCTGACACCGGCAGCAGGAATGCTTACAGAGAGCGACTGGACGCTCCTGCCGGGGGCGGCGGGCTGTGACGGGCGCGGAGAGCCGCTGACGCAGTTTAAAACCAATGCCGGTTTGGCCGGCAAGGACTGTAAGGGCTTTTGGTACAATTGCCGGAACTACCGCGCCAATGTTTTTATTGCAGACAACCGCCCCTACTTGCGGGATTTGCACCTCTTCCGGGAGGAGCGGCGCGAAAACTATCTGACCGAAACAGAACCGACGGAAAACCTATTTTATGAAACAATTCCGCTCATGGACGGCAACCGCCGAAGCGGCAGGGACTGCCATGCCGGTTGGTATCCGCTGATAAACGGCAGGCATATGGAAATCCTATCATACATATATGAGGAATATGATAATGAAACCGCCATCCTCACTTTCCAAACCGAGGCTTGCGGCGCGGTGCAGGTCACTTTCCGACCGGCAGGCATCCACTTGCGGGCAGAGAGAAACGGCTCGGACCTTATCCTCCTCCGCCGCACTGCTCCTGCGGCCGATATGCCGCCGCCCGACCGCTTGACACTGACAGATTCTGAATTGGAGATTAATCTGAAGCCATGAAAATACCTTTGCTCTACCAACGCACGGAGTACGACTGCGGTCCCACATCGCTCCTGAATGCCATATCCTACCTCTTCCCCCGCGAAGACATTCCTCCGGAGGTGCTGCGCTTTGTGATGATGTATACCCTCGACTGCTATGACGCCGTCGGGGAGCCATGCAAGTCCGGCACCAGCCGCATGGCGATGCTCTTCCTCTCCAACTGGCTCTCGCAGTATGCAGAGGCAAAGAAGCTCCCCCTGCGCTGTGAATACCTGCGCGGGGAAGAGGTGGAGGTCACGCCGCACGCCCGCATTACCGCCGCTTTGCAGCAAGGCGGGGCTGCGGTGCTGCGCCTCTACCTGGAGAATGAACACTATGTAACGCTTACAGGGTCAGACAGCGGCGGGGTCGCCGTCTTCGACCCTTACTTTGACTGCACCACCAAAGAAACCCCGCTTCTCCAACTGCGGGAGAATCCCATGAAAGCCAACCGCTGGGTGGCATGGGAGCAGTTTGAAAGACCGGGGGAGCCGTATTACCTCGGCACAGAGGAGGAGCGGGAGGCTGTATTGCTCTTCAACCAAGAAACGCGCCGCACAGAGGAGAAGACGATAGAGTATTTCCTATAAGCATCGGGGCGTACCGTCTAACAATACGCCTCAATCATATAAAGGAAGAAAAGGTCTAGATATCCTCCGGCTGCCTGCGATGGAAAAGGCGGTTTTTTACACCGGCTTTGTCTAAGATGGCTGCCATACCGACAAAGAGCAGAATACTGCCGACGGTTTGGATGCTGTTGCCGACCAGATTGGGAACGCCGGCTGCGAGATTGCCTGCAAGGATACCGTCCGCAAGGAAATAGCCCCCAACCGTAAGTATTGCGGCAGGTATAAAAGCCAATGCGTTGCGTCCGGAGAGCAGTTTCGGTGCTCCGGCGGAGAAGCACAGGGCTATGAGTGCTTTAATGATAAGCGTTGCGGGTGCGTAGGCGGCAAAGCCGGAAAGCACATCCGCCAAGCCGCCGCCCAAAGCCGCCGCCGCCATGGCGTAGGGGGTCGGCAGCATACAGCCGGCGAGGAAGACAAAGGCATCCCCCAGGTGCACGTATCCCTCGGACATCGGCACCGGCAGGTGTATGAATGTCAAGGCGCAAACGAGCGCGGCAAACAGTGCGGCAAAAGCCAAACGGAATGTAAAAGTGTGCTTCGGTGTCATCCTCGTCCTCCCAAATCTAGTCAGTGTCCTCTTCTTCTTCCTCGTCCTCGTTCCCCGGAACAAGATAACGCAGCGCATAGTGGAACGGGGTGCCCTCCGGATGGTAGCGATCCTCCGCATCGGTCATCGAGAGGGACCAAAAGACGAATCGTGCGGCTTTGTCTGCGGATTTGAGCAAATCCCCGGCGGTGGCAAACATTTCTTCAATCAGGACGGCGGCGAACAAATCGCCTGTCCCGGAATAGCTCCCCGGACATCGCGGCAAGGCGAGGACAGAGAAGGATTCCGGATCATCAATATCCTCATAAAGGCAAATGCTTACCAAATCATTTACGCGCCATCCCGTAATAATTGCTGTTGCCGGTGCAAATGCCCGGCACATTTCGGCTAAGTAATCCCATTGCCCGCGTTCATCCGCTTTTAGGAAGTCTTTGTATTCGACCACGCCGGTAAGCAGGCAGGCTTCCGTCACATTGGGGAGGACGTAGTCCGCTTTCTTTACCAGCTCGCGAAGGGTGTTCTCGTATTCCTCGTCAAAGCACTTGTAGCGTTCGCCGTCATCGCCCAGAACGGGATCCACAAACACAAACGTTTCCTCTCCCTTCAAGGCGGGGAGGGTGTACTCCATAATCGCGCGCAAGGATTCTGTATCCGGGCAGAAGCCGATGAGGATGGTATCCAAGTCCACCGGGAGGTTCTTTCGGATGTCGGCGGCCTTTTTGAGGAACTCCGCCCCCACGGGGACGCCGTAGTAATTGTCATACCCTGTTTGCGCTGTGTATACGGCAGTCGGAATGGGGATGGCGCTGATACCGCCCGCAGCCAAAACAGGCAGAGCCGCGGCCATAGAGCAATGGCCTAAGGCGGAAATGTCTTGGATAACGGCGCAAGTCGGCATGCGGGTTCCCCTTTCGTTTGCGCAGCGTTCGGTATCTGCGATGGAATATGTATATGTCTTATACGTTTTCGCCGGCAAGGGCTTGCTTGCGGCGGACGGCTACGATGGAGATACAGGCACCTGCGGTGAGGAGGGCTGCGACCCAAGAGTAATTGCGGATATACAACAGAATCCAAGCCGCGCCCGGGATGCTCAGCAGCTTTACGCCCAAGATATTGGTGTAGTTGGGCTGAATGGCATCAAAGGAAGTGCTTTTGGGCGTCTTTGTGAGGAAAGCAACATTGACGGCACTCCCGCCGGAGAGGCTCACTTTGTCGGCCACGACCCGCGTCAGGCGGGAATCCTCTTTTCCGGCGGCGGTGGCAAAGGTGATGATATCCCCGGGCTGGATTTTGTCCACTTTCTTACGGACGGTAATCAGCAGCGAACCCGCCGGGATGTCCGGTGACATGGCATCGGTAACCTCCGTATAGAGATGCAGTCCCAGCACACCGACATGGGAAGCGGAATTCATCAGCAGCGCCAGACTCAGGAGCAAGCTCCCGACAACACTCACCCCAAACAAGAGGCGAAGCAAGTGGATATGATGCGGGACTTTGGGCTTCGGTGCGCTCCGGGTTTCGGTTACAATCTCCGTTTCGGTTGCAGGAATGGTTTCGGTGACGGTCTCGGCGGCGGACATTGCCATCGCTCCTCGTTGATTGGTTACAGCCTCCGCGGACGAAAGCGGGGAGGATTGCTTCTATTATACTACAAAATGTTGCTTTTTGCAAGGGGGTAGGGGCAAATAAAAAATCCTATCGCTTCCGCTTGGGGGTATAGACCGGGTTTTTATCCAGAAAGGCCATGTATTCTTCCATGTCATAGCTTGTTTGGGGGCGTTCTTTTTTGGGTTTGCTTTTTTTGTCTTTGCCGACAGTGACATCCGGACGGTAGGGTTTCGCGCGGTAGGCGGTCAGTTCCTCCATGGTGTGAACGCCGGTTTCGTGCCAAGTGCGTAAGGTTTTGTCCATATAGGCAAAACTGATGTTTGCGATGTGGTTGGCCATTTCGTCATAGGCCTCGCAGACCATTTCCGGCGAGAAGCCCCATTCACTGCACCAGGTATGCAGGTACTTTTCCTGCTGCCGGGTGGGCTTGGGGGTCTGAATGCCCGCGTGGTTGGCGAGGATTCCCCAAGCAGAGCGGGACCGGCGAATCTGCTCGATTCGTTCATCCGCTTTTTCAATGCTGTCTATGCCCTGCTCACCCCAAGCGATTCCGGCGGATTGGATATAATCCGTGCCGGTTTTGCCGTCATCCTTGCAGTGCTGTAAGAGCATGAGGATGACTTCTGCCGGCAGCCCGGCACCGTCATGCAAGTGCAGGAGCATCTGGCGGGTGGCACTTGTCAGCGTGCGGCCCAAGATGCGCTCGGCCTCCCCGAACAAATCGGTGAGGGCAGGCGATTCCGTCAGACGAGCGCACAAATCCGCTTCCGACTGCGCCCGCAGGGGAGGGGTTGGGAGGGGCAAAGGCTTTTCCGCAGACGCAGTTGCCGCAGCGGCGGGGGGAGGGGAAGCGGGTGCCTGTACAGAGGGTAAGCCGGATTGTTCGTCCGCGGTAGGAAGTAATACCCCCCGTGCCTCCCAGAAAGCGAGGGCATCGGAGATTTCCGAGACCGGCTGCTTCAGGATGGCTGCGGCTTTTTCCTCCGTGAATGCAGCTCCTTCCCGCAAAAGCAGCAGCAGTACTTTCAGCGGCACGGCGGACGAGAATATCAAATGCTCGTCCGCAACGGCGGCAGGGACAAAAAAACCGCTGGCAAGCAGATGGGGTCGGAGTGTGTAGGACATGGAAACGCAGCCTTTCCGTTGTGGGATATATTGGCAGAGGGCAAGGGTGGGTTTGGGGGCATACTAAGCGAGAAACGCAAAGGAGGGACGCAAAATGGCAGCCAGATTCGGTCCGTTGCAGAACAATGAGTTTACGATGCCGGAGCCGTCCGAGCCGCAGGACGGGGAGCGGGAGGAACACGGACACTACCGGGACGACAGGCAGGAATTGGGAAACATCACGCTGGAGGGGCGGCGGGGATTGATTCATTGCCTCACTGTCATCGGACAAATTGAGGGGCACACGGAGCTGCCCAGCGAAACAAAGACGACCAAGTATGAACATGTTATACCGCAGCTGGTGTCCATTGAAGAGTCAAAAGATGTCAAAGGTCTGCTGATTATCCTGAACACGGTCGGCGGGGACATCGAAGCCGGTTTGGCACTCGCGGAGCTGATAGCCGGGATGAACACCCCGACGGTTTCCCTTGTGTTGGGCGGCGGGCATTCCATCGGTGTGCCACTGGCGGTGAGTGCAAAGAAGTCGTTCATTACGCCGTCGGCAACGATGACAATCCATCCGGTTCGGATGAATGGTTTGGTCTTGGGTGTGCCGCAGACGCTCCAATACTTCGAACAAATGCAGGAAAGAATCGTACGTTTTGTCGCGGCAAACTCGCACATTCCACCGGACGAATACCGAAAGATGATGCTGGAAACAGGCGAACTCGCGATGGACTTCGGGACAGTGCTGAGCGGACAGGCGGCTGTCGATACGGGTCTGATAGACAGCCTCGGCGGACTGTCGGATGCGCTGGATGCTTTGTATGGCATGATACCGCAGGAGGAGGGCTAAGAGGAGGCGTCTGCGGTTTTATACTGCCGGCAAAACGCCTCTCCCGCTTCATAACCTAACGCTCGGACGGTCTCCAGCCGCTCGGGCGGTTTGCGTGTGAATGTTGTAATGGGAAGTGCCTCCTGCGGCCGGATAAGGAATGCTTTGCCCTCTGCTTCCAGGTGTTCCAGAATGGATAGGGAGGCATTATAGTTTTCATGCCGCCGGGCGAGAGCCGCCGCGGTTTGGGGGTAGCGGCGCAGGAGTTTCGTATACAAGGCTTGCCCGTGCTGCGGTTCTTTCCGGTAGCCTTTCGGACGGTTGAGGATAGCGGCAACAAAGCCGCAGGATTGTTTCTCCGTTAGGAAGCGCACCGGCAGGGAGTCGCTGACCCCGCCGTCAAAGTAAGCTCTGCCGTCAATAAATACAGGCCGGCAGTAGACCGGCAGGCAGGAGGAGGCCATCAGGGCTTCGCAACTGCGGTTGCGCAGGCAATCGCGGGCATCGAAATAGACCGGTTCGCCGGTGAGGGCATCGGTGGCGGTGAAGTACAGCTCTTCTTTGAGTGCCAATAGCTTGTCGTAGTTGATGGGGTCAATGACATTCGTCAGCTCGCCGTAGACGTATTCCAAATCCACCATGGAGCCCGCGTGCAGGAGGGCGCCGACGCCCATATAGCGGAAGTGCCGGCAGTATTCATTATAGAAGCGCACGGTGCGGTTTCGGTGCCCTGCCAAGTGGGAAGCAAGATTCGCGGCGCCTGCCGACACACCGACATTCACATCAAAGCGGATTCCATGGTCATAAAATGCTTGGAGAACCCCGACGCCGAACATGCCGAGTTGGCCGCCGCCTTCGCAGAGTAAACCGGTTTTCATTCCTCGCCCTTTCTGTCCAGTGCGGCATTGCGGAAATACAGAACGATGTCTGCCGTTACCAGTACCAGATTGATACAGTAGAAGATAAACACATAGGTGATGCGCCCTGTCACGAGCTTTGCCGCTATCCCGGCTGCATAACCGAAATCAATTGCACAGAGGAAGAATAAGCTCTTGCCCTTGGCGGTGCGGGCTTTCAGGCTCTTCCAAATGGAGAGCGGCCAAGACAGCCCGAAGCAGATGACCATGACTGCCTCTAAGATTTGTGCGGTTTCCTCACGCAAAGAACTTCACCGCCCCGCGGAACATCCCGTTGTCTTGGTTGCCGGGGACGTTTTTATACAGCATGGCTCCCGTGCGTTCCGAATGACCCATCTTGCCGAACACGCGCCCGTCGGCGGAGGTAATGCCTTCGATGGCCATCACGGAGCCATTGGGGTTGTATTGGATGTCCATCGTGGGATTGCCTTGCAGGTCAACGTATTGCGTGGCGACTTGCCCGTTGCGCAGCAGTGTATCCAAAAGATTGGCCGGGCAGACGAACCGACCTTCGCCGTGGCTGATGGGGACGAGATGCACGTCCCCGACTTTCGTTTCGGAGAGCCACGGAGAGAAGTTATTCGCCACGCGGGTATGCACAAGCTTGGATTGGTGGCGGCCGATGGTATTGAATGTAAGGGTAGCATCGTCCTTGGTCATGACCGGGCGGATTTCGCCGTAGGGAACCAAACCGAGTTTAATCAGTGCCTGGAAGCCGTTGCAGATGCCGCCGATTAAGCCGCCGCGGTCCGTGAGCAGACTCTGCACGGCAGATGTCAACCCCGGGTTGCGGAAAAATGCGGTGATGAGTTTCGCCGAGCCATCCGGTTCGTCGCCGCCGGAGAAGCCGCCGGGCAGGAAGAGAATCTGGGTGCCTTCGAGCAGACGGCGGGCTTCCTCCACGGATTGGGCCAAAGCCGCCCCGGTGAGGTTCTTGAGGACGAGCGTTTCCACATATGCGCCGGCTTTTTCGAATGCGCGGGCGGAGTCATATTCGCAATTCGTACCCGGGAACACAGGAATCAGCACCCGCGGTTTGGTGATGGGGTAGTAGGTCTGCGGGGGCACTTTTTCTACGGCTTGCGGGGCGACGGTTGCCGGGCGCAGGCGCGTCTTGACCTCGGTCGGGAAGACGTTCTCCAGACGCGCATCATAGGCGGCGGCGGCTTCGTCTAGCGGTAAGTCTTCGCGCTCACGCAGGACGTATTCCGACAGCGTGACCCCAATCGGTATGCCCAGCGGCGGCGCGGCGGTTGTGACTTCGACAAGGATTGCGCCGGGCAGCTTCTTGAATAAATCCGGGCAGTTGTCGTATATTTGTGCGCCCAAGCGGTTGCCCAGACCGCCTTTGAGGATGGCCTCCGCAATGCCGCCGGCGGTGACAGCGCGGGCAGACACCACGCCGTTGGCATGGGAGAGCTTCAGAAAGTTCGCGAGCAGGCTCTGCGCAGTGGGCAAGCCGTTTTGGTCATACTGCGGTGCAAGCAGCACCAAGCGGTTTCCGGCGGCTTGGAAAGTGCCGCTGCGAATCTGTTTGGCATCGCAGAGCGCCACGGCGAAAGAGACGAGCGTCGGCGGTACATCTAAGCTCTCAAAGGAGCCGCTCATGGAGTCTTTGCCGCCGATGGAAGCAAGACCCAAATCCAATTGCGCCTGCATGGCACCGAGCAAAGCGGAGAGCGGCTTGCCCCAGCGGGAGGCATCCTCCCTGAGGCGCTCAAAATACTCTTGGAAAGTCAGGTAGCACTCCGTCAGCGGACAACCGGCGGCGGAGAGCTTCGTGACGCTCTCTATAACGGCGGTATAGCTGCCCTTGTAGGGGCTTTCTTCCGTAGCGACGGGGTCATAGCCGTATGCCATGACTGAGCACTTGGAGGTCGTACCCTTTTCCAATGGGAAGAGAGCGGCCATGACTTGCTCCGGCGTGGTTTGCAGCCGTCCCCCGAACGGCATGAGGACGGTCGCTGCGCCGATGGTGCTGTCAAAGCGTTCCGCCAAACCGCGCCGCGAGCAGACGGTCAAATCCCCGGCAAAGCCCAATAACTGGGCGCGTTTTTCTTCTAAGGTATAGGGTTGCGGGCTGTCCGCAGAAGCAGGAGCCGTTGCTTCATGCACCCACACACGGGCGGTCTTCTCCGCGCCGTTGGAGTTGAGGAAGTGCCGGGCAATATTGACAATGGTCGCGCCGTTCCACTTCATGACAAGGCGGGGTTCTTCCTTTACCTCGGCTACTACGGTGGCTTCGAGGTTCTCAGCGGCGGCGAAGCGGATGAACTGCTCCGCATCCCAAGGGTTGAGGACTACGGCCATGCGCTCTTGGCTCTCGGAGATGGCCAGCTCTGTGCCGTCCAAGCCTTCGTATTTCTTCGGGACGGCGTTGAGGTCTATCTCCAGACCGTCCGCCAGTTCTCCGATGGCAACGGACACACCGCCCGCGCCGAAGTCATTGCAGCGTTTGATCATCCGCGAGGCTTCCGGGTTACGGAAGAGCCGCTGCAGTTTGCGTTCCTCCGGGGCATTGCCTTTCTGCACCTCTGCGCCGCAGCTCTCCAAGCTGTCGAGCGTGTGGCTCTTTGAGGAACCGGTTGCCCCGCCGCAGCCGTCGCGTCCGGTGCGTCCGCCGAGGAGCACCACTTTGTCACCGGGGGCGGGCACTTCGCGCACCACTTGCGCCTCGGGTACCGCGCCGACCACTGCGCCGATTTCCATGCGCTTGGCGGCGTATCCGCTGTGGTATAACTCATCCACCAAGCCCGTGGCAAGCCCGATTTGGTTACCGTAGGAGGAGTACCCCGCCGCCGCAGTCGTCACCAGCTTGCGCTGCGGAAGCTTGCCTTCCATGGTGTATGCCACCGGAACGGTCGGATCCGCCGCCCCTGTCACGCGCATCGCCTGGTACACATAGGCGCGTCCGGACAGCGGGTCACGGATGGCGCCGCCGATACAGGTTGCCGCGCCGCCGAACGGTTCAATCTCCGTTGGGTGGTTGTGGGTTTCGTTCTTGAAGAGGAATAGGTACGGCACATCTTCCGTATTGCCGTCCGCGTCTGTGATTCGGACGGTGGTCTTGACCGTGCAGGCGTTGATTTCCTCGCTCTCATCCAAGCGCGGCAGCTTGCCGGAGGCCTTGAGGTAACGCATCGCCTCCGTGGCTGCCTCCATCAGGGTGACGGGCTTGTCTTTCCGGCCGAGCTTTTCCTTGATTTCGAGGAAAGTGTCATAGCTTTTCTTCACCAGCGGGTCGCGGATTTCCACATCGGCAAGCCGGGTGAGGAAAGTCGTATGCCGGCAGTGGTCGCTCCAGTAGGTATCGAGCATCCGGATTTCGGAAAGCGTGGGGTCACGGCCCTCCTCGCGGAAGTAGTCTTGGCAGAACTTGAGGTCGTCCAAATCCATAGCCAAGGCATACTCCGAGAGGATAGCCGACAAGCCGTCTGCATCGGCAGCTGTGAATCCGGTCAGCGTCGGCACCGGCTGCGGCACGTCGGTCTGCATCTCCAGCGTTTCCGGCAGCTCCATAGAAGCGAAGCGGCTGTCCACGGGGTTGAGGACGTTCTTTTGAATCTTAGCTAAATCCTCAGCCGACACGGAGCCATACAGGAGATACACCGTGGCATATTTGACCGTCGGACGTTCCCCGCCGGTCAGGATTTGGATGCACTGCGAGCAGCTGTCCGCACGCTGGTCGAATTGCCCGGGGAGGGCTTCGACGGCAAATACGGTATCGGCAGCCGGCAATTCATAGACCACCTCGTCCGTCTGCGGTTCGGAGAGAACGGTGGGCAAGGCGCTTTGGAATACCGCCTCATCTATGCCTTCCAAATCGTAGCGGCGCAGGAGTTTCACATCCTGCAAGCCCTGCACTTGCAACTGTTCCTGCCATTCGCTGCGCAAGGCGGCGGCTTCACTGTCGTAACCCTCGCGGCGTACGGTGTAGGCGCGGTATACCATTTGTTTCTCCCCCTGCACAATTCAATGTGCGCTTATGTTTTATTCAACTTGATAATTATACAGCAAAGCGCGCAAATTGTCAAGTCATAATAAAACAGACAGGGGAGAGGAGAATATATTTTTAGCCGGCCGAATCGCTGAAAGTATGCGCTGACAGCGTCAGGTAGCGCGAAAAACCTATAGAAACAGAAAGTGAGCAAGGGCGCACTTTGTTTATTTTGCCGCGCAGCAAAAGTCCCTACGCGACCCACTTCTCCCACGAGAGCCATTTATGCATGGATGGCGGATTTTTCATGAAGACGCGCTGGCCTTTGTCGCGGTTGAGGCTCTTCAGGACATCTTCGATGGGTTCGCAGTC
>JAISUW010000063.1 GCA_031271865.1 Oscillospiraceae bacterium | reverse complement strand
CGCTGCGCGTCATCGGGCGGCGGCGGTTCGCGACCCGCCGGGAAGATGCCGTCTGCTTGGTATTTCTCCAACATAGCAATCAGGTGCGCTCTTTGCTCCCCTTCAAAGTGGTCGATATAGTACAGGCAGTTTTTCGTCAAACGCAGGGTCGGGTAATCCATAATGCTTCCTCCTTCGTGTAAACAAAGCGGGTTTTCTCTTTCCTTCTACTTCCAGTTTAGCATATTTTTCCGGGCTTGTCAAGAAAAATATACAAAATATAAAATTACTGATGACAAAATAATGGTAAATATTACAATGTGTAATTTGTTTTTGTCCGATTTTGTCGAGGGTTCGGGGAATGTGTCGAAGATTGCGTGCGCAAAACCGGCGGTAAAGCCTCCTCCGGCCGCCGTCCCCCACGGCAAACAGACGGCGGCAAAAAAAAAACGGTACGGCAGGCGGCGCGGCAGGCGGCGCGGCAAACGGGCGGCACAGGCAGACGAAACATTTGACAAGCCCGCGGATTTGTGATATAATATCTGTTGATAAATCGGCAGGCAACTGCCTTGAATACTTATGCCTACGGAGGAAAACAGACGATGCCCACCCAAGTCAAGCAGTTCCAAGCGGAGAGCAAACGGCTTCTCGACCTGATGATTCACTCTATCTATACGCACAAGGAAATCTTTTTGCGCGAGTTGATTTCCAACGCCTCCGATGCGATGGATAAGCGGTACTACAACGCCATGCAGTCGGGCGAAACAGGCTTGGACCGCTCCGAGCTGGAGATTGGTCTTGCCGCCGACAAGGAAGCACGCATTCTCGTCGTCTCCGATGCCGGCTGCGGCATGGACGCGGCGGAGTTGGAGGACAACCTCGGCATCATCGCAAAGTCCGGCTCCCTGGAGTTCAAGAAGGGCTTAGAGAGCGCAGAGGACATTGATGTCATCGGGCAATTCGGCGTGGGCTTCTATGCCGCGTTCATGGTTGCCGATGAGATTACGGTGCTGACCCGCAAGCCGGGCGCGGACAAAGCCTACCGCTGGCACTCTGTGGGTGCGGACGGCTATACCATCGAAGAGGCCGCCAAGGCCGAGCCGGGAACGGAGATTATCCTGCATATCAAACCCAACGCCGAGGAGGAGAACTACGACGAGTTCCTGGAGAGCTACCGCCTGCGCGAGTTGGTGAAGCGTTACTCCGACTACATCCGCTACCCCATCCGCATGGACGTGGAAAGCTCCCGCCCGAAGACGAAGCCCGACACCGCGTCCGGAGCGGATGCCGCGGACGAAGTCCTCCTGGACGGCGCGGACGCTGCCGAGGAACCCGAATGGGAGACCTACACCGAGCGGCAGACACTCAACTCCATGTCCCCGCTCTGGAAGAAGCACAAGTCCGAGATTACAGCCGAGGAATATGAGGCTTTCTATAAGGACAACTTCCACGACTACGAGCCGCCGCTGAAGTCCATCCATAGCTCCACGGAGGGTCTTTCGAGCTATACGGCGCTGCTGTTCATCCCCTCCCAAGCACCGTACAACTACTACCACAAGGACTACGAGAAAGGCCTCAAGCTCTATGCCAGCGGCGTGCTGATTATGGAGAAGTGCAAGGACCTCCTGCCGGATTGCTTCTCCTTTGTGCGCGGGCTGGTGGACTCGCAGGACCTCTCCCTGAACATCTCCCGCGAGATGCTCCAGCAGGACCGGCAGTTGAAGAATATCGCCAAGCACCTCGAGAAGAAAATCAAGTCCGAGCTGAAAGCCCTCATGGAGGATGACCGCGAGAAGTATGAGAAGTTCTGGAAAGCCTTCGGCCTGCAGCTGAAGTTTGCCTTGTACCAGTCTTTCGGTATGCAGCGGGAACTGTTGGCGGACTTGCTTTTGTTCCAATCCACTGGCTCGGAGAAGCCGGTGTCTCTCAAGGAGTATGCCGCCGCCATGCCGGAGGGGCAGAAAGCCATCTACTATGCCGGCGCCGCCTCCCCGGAGAAGCTGCGCACCCTCCCGCAGGCGGAGAAGTTCACAGACAAGGGTTACAGCATCCTCTGCCTGACGGACGATGTGGACGAGTTCCTCCTGAAGGTTCTCCGCGACTACGAACCCGAGACCGCAGAGGGAGAGGAGCAGAAGCACCTCGCGTTCAGATCCATCGCCGATGCCGCCGCAGACATTGCCGATACAGAAGAGAAAGAGGAGTTGGCAGCCCAAATCGAGGAGCACAAGGCAGTGCTGGAGGCACTCCAAGAGAAACTCGCAGGGAAAGTCAGCGAGGTTACGCTCACCAACAAACTGAAGTCCCATGCCGTCTGCCTCTCCACGAAAGGCGACATCTCCTTGGAGATGGAGCGTGTTATGCAGCAGCAGCCACACGCAGGCGATGTCCCCATCGCCAAGGCCGAAAAGGTTCTGGAAATCAATGCCGCCTCGCCGGTACTCTCCAAGCTCCGCGAGAAGTATGCTGCCGACCCCTCCGCCGCCGACACCTACGCCGAACTCCTTTACGGTCAGGCACTCCTGCTGGAGGGCTTCCAACCCGATGACCCCGCCGCTTTCTGTGCGGCAGTAGCGTCCCTCATGGCTTGACATGAGGCAAGAAGCAAGAAATTGCGCGGGATGTAACCTTACGGTTACATCCCGCGTTAGAAGTCTAAAACAATTATTATGTGTACCCGGTTGTGGAATCTATTCGGTACATTCTTCCTCCATGTCGGCAAACATTTCCGCTGCAGTCTTATAAGTTTTGCGATTGGAATCAAGAACATTTTGCTCTGCTTCTCTCATTGCAGCGAGCGTAAGCGAATTCGGCACACGCACGACCGGGAAAGGGAAACCGTTTTCCCCTAATTCTGCCGACGCCGCTCCCAAAACAAGCCCGCTCCCAAGGCGGAAACGGCCAAGAAGCCTATAGCTATCGGGAGGAGCTTGCGTTTCCCTTCCCCGGTGGCAACACCGGCACCCCCGCCGCCGGCATTCTCCTGCGCCTCCCCGGCGCCGCCGCCGGGGTCGGCTGCGCTTGTGGTGGAAGGCGGCGGGGGCTGGGCTTCGGTAGCTGCCGCCGCCGTTGCCGTTGTCGGGTCGGCAGGTGCCGCCGCCGTTGTATGTGTGATGACCGGGCGGCGCGTGCGCGTGCTTTGCGCTGTCGTGCTGCTTACAGTCGTGGGGGCGGTCGTGGTGACGGCTGTTGTCGTCGGGCAGGGTACGGTTGTATAGGTGCGGGTGGTATGCGTGGCTGTCGTGTGCGTCGTGCGGGTGTATGCCGTGCGGGTTGTACAGGCCGTAGGCACGGTGCAGGTCGGACGCGTGGACGGCACGGTTGTCCGCCGCGAGGTCGGGCAAGTCGTTGTGGTGCGCCGCGACGTCGGCGGGCAGGTCGTGCGGGTGACTGTTCGGCAGGTTGTCGTGGTGCGCTGCGAGGTCGGCGGGCAAACCGTGCGCGGGACGGTCCGGCAGGTTGTGCGCACAGCCGTGCGGCACGTGGTGGGCGGGCAAGGGTTGATGTAATACGGTACTGCCCTCGCTTGCATGGGTATGCCTGCACATACGCTCACAAGAGCGGCAAGCAGTACGAAGAGATACACAGCACTGCGCTTTTTGGGCATAAGGCTTTCCTCCCGACGCGTCGAATTATGACGGCATTTCAATTATCAAATAAATATGTTCCATATTATACCGCATTCGGCAGGAATTGTCAAGTGCCGGAAGCAAAATGCCGGAAGCAATAATCGTTTTGCTTCTCCATATCACTGAAACCCTGAGGAATCCTTGCTTGTCATATAGATTATGAAAGGATGTGCACTTTAGTTGGGTTTTGCCTTAGGGTGTGCTGATAGGATGAGTGTGTTCCTCCACCCCGGGGGCCAGCCCCCGGACCCCCGCCCGGGGGCGCGTCCCGCGGCGCCCCCGGGACCCCCCGCGGCCGGGGGACACCCCCGGACCCCCTTGCAGAAGTGCCCGCTTGGATGGAAAATTCGCCTTTAATCCTGTTTGGCGAATTTTCCATATGCGCTACTCTGTTCCTCGTCTGGGGTTGGGGGCAAGCTTTCGGTGTCCTGTATGGGTTGGTATAAAAGGATTTGCACTTTGGTTGGCTTCTGCCTTAAGGTATCATAAAAGGATGAGTGTGTTCCTCCACCCCGGGGGTGGCGCCCCCAAGGTGGAGGCACAAAGCCATCCTTTTATATAACCGGTATGCAAAACCCAACCAAAGTGCAAACTCCTCAGAACGCCATCCAAATCCACCCGAAGCAAATTATAACGAGTAGCCAGTTAATGAAATTACTCTCATACTTTGTGTGCTTGCCCCAGAGGTGGATGTTGACGCAATCCAAAGGCTGCACAACAACGGTGAACTGCCGGGTTACGGTAACGCCGCCTTTGGAAATCGTTGCAGTGAGCGTCACCGTCACCGGCGAACCGTGCACAGCGGGGCGCGTGACGGTACCGTTGGCGGCAACCGTACCGGGGTTGCTTGAGGACCACGAAACGGCAGTTCCCTCCGCGCCGCTTGTGGGGAGGGTGAGGTTGCCTGTGGCATTGGCAAGGGAGCTGTTGTTCGCCCGGATGGTATTCTCTGTTAAGGCGGCGGCAGCGGCGGTAACGGCCAGGTACAGCGGGTCGTCTTTATATGTCGCCGTGACGGTTGTATTCGCGGCGGGAATAACGAGAGTGGTGGAGGAAGCGGACGCGTTGGCTACGGCGGCACCTGTCCACTTGTCGAAGAGTTTGCCTGTGGCAGGCGGGTTGGCTGTAATCGTTACGCTTTGGCCATAGGTGTAGGTGCCGGAGCCGCCGCCGCCGGAAACCGTGAGGGTATAGCTATTGATGCTCCAGCGTGCGGTCAGGGTGGTGTCGCCTTCATAGGTGTAGCTGCCGGCGACCTTAGTGCCGTCCGGGAGGTACCAGCCGGTGAACGTGTATCCTGTCTTGGCGGGTTGGGCTGTGGGCAGTGTGAAGGGAATATCATGCGTTTTGGTGAAAGAAGCAGGGACGGGGGTTCCGCCGTCGCCGTTGAAAGTGACGGTGTATTGCTTTGCAAGCCAAACGGCGTTGAGTGCCAGATCCGCGTTGACGGTATACGCATCCCCGGGCTGATAGTCCGCGCCGGAGTTGAAGTCATGCCAGCCTTGGAAGATATAGCCCTCGCGGGTGGGCTGCGTATCGCGCAGCTTGAAAGCATCATCAAAGTATGCTTTGGTCTGCGCCTCGGGTTCGCCCGTGCCCAAGCCGCTGTTGTAGGTGACGGTATAGGTCTTCTCCGCCCACTGCGCTGTGAGTGCGGTGTCGGCATCGGCGGTAAAGAGGGCACCGGGTTGGTAGGCTGTTTCGGCATCGGCCTGCCAACCGAGGAAGTCATACCCGGTGCGGATCGGAATAACCGCAGAGAGCGTTATGTCTTGCCCGGGGTACTTGCGCTGCGCGGAGGGGGCACCCCGGCCGCCGGCGGCATCGTAGGTAACGGTCAGTATGTCGTCAACCGTGACCGTCGTGCCGTTGATGACAACTTCCTCAAAGGCACTCGCAGCGTCAAAGAAAGAAACAGTATAGTTCAGTGTGCAATCCGCACCGCCGATTTCTTTTAAGCCCGTGACGGTGACTTCCCAATCGCCGGTCAGGGGGGCATAAAGTCCGACCGGAACCGACGGACGGAAGCTGATGCAGTTGGCGACACCATAGTTCTCCGTACTCACATGGAAGTACTCGCCCATATGGTCGATGCCCATGACTTGCGCCACTGTCAAATCGTCGTCTGCCTTGTCGAGCGTGTAGGTATCCGTGCCGTGCGTGAGGGTGATGGTGACGGTATCCGGATTGGGGTTTTCATAATAGGCGGGGTTCAGTGTGAGGCTCCAAGGGCAGTTGTTCAGGAAGTACTGCTGCGGGAACGCCGGACCGGCCGGATAGGCAATGGCCTCATAGTCCGGAGCCGTGCCCGAGGTGTCGTTGGCGTACATGGCATAGTAGTCCCCGGTGAAGTACTGCGCCTCGCCGCCGCTGGGCTGATAGACCAAAGGCGATGTGCCGGTTGTGTGACCGAAGCCCGTCAAGCCCATATGGGGATTCAGCGCCCAGCGGCGGTGACTGAGGTAAGGCATATTGGAAGTATCGGTGTCCGGCAGGAAGAGCGCAGTGAGGGAGGCAGCCAAATCTGCGGCTGTCCCGCCCTCCCCGGTGAACTGCAGGGCGAGGTTCGAGTTCTTCGTACCGCCCAAGGCATCCAAATGGAAATAGGCATCCATGCCGTCCGGGAGCGGCGGCTCGTGTACGGTATAGTAGTCGGAAGACCCGGCGGATTTCGGCCGCGGCAGTTCCCAGACGCTCTCGCGGAGTGCTTCGAGAAGCACGGTGCCTGCCTGCGCTTTGTAGCTATAATCGGCACTCAAGCCCGCCTCCGGCAGACCGCTTGCAGCACGGACGAGGTTGAGGCGATCCAAAGCGTACTGCTCATACGCAACAGACAGCTGCCCGGCAGAGAGGGGTACTTCCGCCGTTGCGTCGCCGAATAGGACAGGCGTTTGGGCATACCGCTCACCGGCAAAAGAAGCGCTTGCGGCATAGCGCAGACGGATTTCGTTGCGGAAAGCAGCCGGAATCTCCCAAGCGGTGTCAGCGAGGACATGAATCTCTTCGTGGCCGGTGACGGCAGCGGCTTTGGCTTGCTTCACGGCAGCAGAGCCGCTATGCGGCGCGGCTGCCGGTCCGTCCGTCAGGAGTTGATACACACCGGGCGCAGTTTCCCGCAGCGCAGCAGAGATCGGTGCATCCGCCGCCGCCCCCGCCGCCCCCGCCGCCGCCTGCCCAAGGGGCAGCATAAGCAGGGCAAGCAGGAGCACCATAACGCGCTTCGCGGCGGTCATTCGTTTTGCTGTATTGTTTTTCATACGGATTCCCCTTCGATTCAAATCGCGTCTGCAGCCAATAAATCTACATATACCATTATATCATAACGCCGCGGATAAGGCAAGTGTTTTTTTCGGGGGGCTTCGCGAAGCCCCCACCCCCGCTACGCGTAACCGGTTGCCCTTTTCTATAACCAGTTACGCGTAGCGGGGGGG
>JAISUW010000060.1 GCA_031271865.1 Oscillospiraceae bacterium | reverse complement strand
CGCGAACCGCCCGGGGCTTCGCGAAGCCCCCACCCCACGAGTGCAAAATGACATTTTGCGCACGGCAGTGGTATTTTCTCGAAAAACCTCTTGCAATTCTCCCTAAAGTGTGCTATAATACATTTCAGCACCTACCGAGTGACAGTGCCGGCTTGGCTCAGTTGGTAGAGCAGCTGATTTGTAATCAGCAGGTCGCCGGTTCGAGTCCGGCAGCCGGCTCCAGCACAACCCCGCTATGCGAGGCGCATAGCGGGGTTGGTTTTGCAGGTGCGGGGTGAAGGTGCCGCAAGGCATTCGGCGTGGGAAGCGACGGTACGCTTCCCCTTTCACGCATCCGAGAACAGCACCAAGCCTTTCATATGGTCTATCAGTGCCTGCGTTTGTGCGCTGATTGCCTCGCCGGTTGCGCCGGCATCCGGATCGGATTCCCGGGCACCGAAAGACACGAATTGCGCTGCCATCTCACGCAGGAGCTGCAAGCCCTTTTCCTTTTCGGCAGCGCCGCCGAATACGGCTGTCCCGAAACCGATACGCCCCAGCAAACCGCTGGCGCCGACCGTCGTGCAAGGCGGCTGCATCGGCGGCGTAAACATCCGCGAGTACAGTACCGGGACACCGCCGAAGCCCATCTTGAATTCCTCCTGTTTGCCGGGGTTGGAGAAATAAATGTTATTGAAGTTCTTCAGTTTCCGCCGCACAATTCGGCGCAGTATAAAGCATGGGAAGAGCCGCTCGGCAAGACGCCAACCCGCTGCTTGCTTGAGTACCAGGAGCCCTTTTTTGTTCTCTTCCATCTGTGCGTGGACGCAGGCCGTTGCATTCTCTATGGTATCGCAGTCCGCTTTCTTGAGGTGGACATATGTTTTGCCGACGTAGTTGGCGATGCCGAAAGGCTTCTCCGCCGGGAAGAACCGCCGCAGATCCATGGTGTTGGGGATTGTGAACGCAGTGCCGCCGAAGAGGGCGAACCACGCCCGCCCCACAGAGGCCACAACCAAATCGTTGACGGTATATCCCTGCTGCTTCAGGGCGGCCTTGATGCGGGGGACTTCGCAGTCCGGGATATGCTCCACCAAGCGGTGCACTTCTCCGGTGGGGTCATGCGGGAAAGGCGATGTGTCGTCCGCCTCCAGAAGCGCTTTTTCGTCAAACCGGAAGCTTCGGATAGCCTGTGCCTGCGCCGGGGTGAGGCTCTCAAATACGGCGTCATAGCCGCGGGACACAAAAGGCGGCGGCTCCGGGGTTTCCCCGGCCGCATAGGCATCATACAGCGCATTGAGTACGCGGCAGTAGTGGAACATCGCCCGCCCGTCGCAAACTATATGGCTTGCGGATATACAAATGAGGTCGCCGTCCGCGTTTTGAATCAAGGTGACGCGCAGTTGCACCCCGGTACCGCCGCCGATCTCCTCGGCTACAATCCGGTCAATAGCGGCTTTGCGGTCATCGGTCTCGACGGCGCGGAACACCAAATCGGCGGCATTCGGCAGCTCGCGCCATACCGGTTTCCATCCCGATGCATCGAAGCGGCAGCCCATGATAGGCAGCGTCTGCATGGAGGCGCGTGTCGCTTCACGCAGCGCAGCCGCATCCAACCGGCCGCCGAACTCCAAGACATAGGTAATCTTATTGGCAAAGCGCTCGTCACAAAAATACAGGTAGGAGTCAATGCCCTCTGCGGGGTAGCTTTTCTCTTTGGTTTTCATAAAGTTCCTTTCGGTGCTTTTGAATCGGGCTTGCTTTCTGTTATATTAGATTATACTACGAAGCCGCAGCGGTTGTCAAGGCTGAATTCTTGCCTATGACCTCTTGCCTCATGCGTCTTGCAGGGCAACTTGCACAAAAAAAAACGCATTCGGTTCTGCTGCAAGGCGCAATGCCGAAATTTGTGAATCTTCTCCCCTATGGGCTTTACTTTTCGGGCGGATTGTGTTATAATATGATTCGTGTTTTTATGCTATTGAACAAGGCTCCCCACAACAGGCGTATGTATCTGTTTGAGAAAGCAGGGAGCCGCAACGACTGAAAGGAGTCACCGAATCCATGGCAAGAAAAATGAAGACCATGAAAGGCAACGCCGCAGCCGCGTATGTTTCCTACGCGTTCACGGAGGTTGCCGCCATCTACCCCATCACGCCCTCCTCAGATATGGCGGAGGAGACCGACCAAATGGCTGCCGCCGGCGTGAAGAACATCTTCGGGCAGACCGTCCGTGTCGCCGAGATGCAATCGGAGGCCGGGGCTGCCGGTGCCGTCCACGGTTCCTTGGCGGCAGGTGCCCTGACGACTACATACACCGCCTCGCAGGGACTGCTCCTCATGATACCCAATATGTATAAGATTGCGGGCGAGCTACTGCCGTCCGTGATTGACGTCTCCGCCCGCTGCGTGGCCTCCCATGCGCTCAATATCTTCGGCGACCATAGTGACGTGTACGCCTGCCGCCAGACCGGCTATGCCATGCTCGCCTCCTCCAATGTGCAGGAGGTCATGGACTTGGGTGCCGCCGCGCACCTTGCCACCATCAAGAGCCGCGTGCCGTTCCTCCACTTCTTTGACGGCTTCCGTACCTCCCATGAGATTCAGAAGATTGAAGCTTGGGACTATGCCGAACTGGCCGAGATGGTCGACCATGACGCCATCGCCGCCTTCCGCGCCCGCTCCATCAATCCCGAACACCCCGTCCTGCGCGGCTCCGCCCAGAACCCCGACATCTTCTTCCAAGCCCGCGAGGCCTGCAACAAGTACTATGATGACGTGGTGGATGTTACCGAGGACTACCTCAACCAAATCAATGCCCGCATTGGGACGAACTATCAGCTCTTCAACTATGTCGGTGCGCCGGACGCCGAACGCGTCATCATCGCCATGGGCAGCGTCTGCGACACCATCGAGGAGACCATCAACTACCTCAACAGCAAAGGCGAGAAGTTGGGCTTGATTAAGGTGCGCCTATACCGTCCGTTCTCCGCCAAGCATTTGATTGCCGCCATCCCCTCTACCGTCAAGAGCATCTCCGTGCTGGACCGCACGAAAGAACCCGGCGCGCTCTATGAGCCGCTGTGCCTTGATGTTATGGCGGCGCTGCGCGGATCGGCGTTCAAGGATGTGCCGGTCTACGGCGGGCGCTACGGCTTGGGCAGCAAGGACACCAACCCGGCTTGCGTGGCGGCCGTCTATGCCAACATGAGCGCCGCAGAGCCGAAGGACCGCTTCACCGTCGGCATTGACGATGACGTGACATACCTCTCCCTGCCGATTGCACCGATAGAGGACACCAGCCCCGCCGGAACTTACTCCTGCAAGTTCTGGGGCTTGGGCGGCGACGGCACGGTCGGCGCCAACCAGAACGCTATCAAGATTATCGGCGACAACACCGATATGTACGCCCAAGGTTACTTCGCCTATGACTCCAAGAAGACCGGCGGCATCACCGTCTCCCACCTGCGCTTCGGGGAGACGCCGATTCAGTCTACCTATTATATAAACAAGGCGGACTTCGTGGCCTGCCACAACCCCTCCTATTTGGATAAGTATGATATGCTCTCCGACCTCAAGCCCGGCGGCGTGTTCCTCCTCAACTGCCACTGGGACGGCGAGGAACTCGAGAAGAACCTGCCCGCCGCCGTCAAGAAAGCGCTCGCGGAGAAGGGCATAAAGTTCTATACCATCAACGCCACCAAGATTGCCCAAGAGATTATGGGCGACGGCCGCCGCACCAACACCACGCTCCAGGCCGCATTCTTTGCGCTGACCGGTATCCTCCCGGCGGAGAAGGTCATTGACCTCATGAAGAAAGCCGCCACCAAGTCCTTCGGCAAGAAGGGCGAGGCGGTGGTCAAGGCCAACCACGATGCGATTGACGCCGGCTTCAACGCCTACACCGCCGTGGAAGTCCCCGCCGCTTGGGCGGACGCCGCTGACGAAAGCACCGCCGCTGAGATTGTCACCGACCGGCCGGAGCTCAAGAAGTTCGTTACGGAGATTCTCAACCCCGCCAACGCCCAGAAAGGCGACAGCCTCCCCGTCAGCACCTTCGCCGGCATGGCGGACGGCACTTTCCCGCAGGGCTCCGCCGCGTTTGAGAAGCGCGGGATTGCCATTGACGTGCCCGAGTGGAATCCGGCAAACTGCACGCAGTGCAACCGCTGCGCCTTGGTATGCCCCCACGCCGTGAACCGCCCCGAAGCCCTCACGGACGAGGAGGCCGCCGCCGGTCCCGCCAGCCTCAAGACAAAGCCTTTCACCGGGATGCCCGGCAAGAAGTTCTCCATGGCCATCTCCGTGCTGGACTGCATGGGTTGCGGCCAGTGCGCCAAGGTCTGCCCCGGCATGAAAGGGCAGAAGGCGCTCGTCATGAAGCCGCTGGAAACCCAACTGGAGCAGCAGGCGGCCTACAGTTACTGCGAAGCCCTGCCGAAGAAAGAGGATGTCTTGGGCAAGTTCAAGGCGAGCACCGTCATCGGTTCCCAGTACCGCACGCCGCTGCTGGAGTTCTCCGGCGCCTGCGCAGGCTGCGGCGAGACACCGTATGCCAAGCTCGTCACGCAGCTCTATGGCGACCGTATGTATATCGCCAACGCCACCGGCTGCTCCTCCATCTGGGGCGGCTCCGCGCCGGCGACCCCCTACACCGTCAATAAGGAAGGCCGCGGTCCGGCGTGGCAGAACTCCCTCTTTGAGGACAACGCCGAGTTCGGCTACGGCTACCTGCTCGCCAACAAGGCCATCCGCGCCCGCATCCGCCAGAACCTCGAGGCGCTCCTTGCCGGCTACTGTGTGCCGGAGCTGAAAGCCGCCGCAGAGGAATGGCTCGCCACCGAGAATGACTCGGAGAAAAACCCCGCCGCCGGCCGCCGCCTCATCGCGGAGCTCGAGGACGGCATTGCACCGATAGACGGCGCGATTGCATTCCTGGAGGGCAAACCCGAGTATGCAGCGCAGTACGAGGCGGCCGTAGCCGCCAAGGCAAACGGCGAAACGCAGTGCATCTGCCCCGCCTGCACCCTCTGCAAGGAACTCCTCAAGGACAAGGATTACATCGTCAAGAAGAGCATCTGGGCCTTTGGCGGCGACGGCTGGGCCTATGACATCGGTTACGGCGGTCTGGACCATGTTATTGCACAAAATGAGGATATAAACATCCTTGTGTTCGATACGGAAGTGTACTCCAATACCGGCGGGCAGGCCTCCAAGTCCACGCCGACCGGGGCGGTCGCGAAGTTCGCCGCCACCGGCAAGGAGGTCAAGAAGAAGAGCCTTTCCGAGCTTGCCATGACCTATGGCTATGTGTATGTTGCGCAGATTGCCATGGGCGCCGACTACAACCAAGCCGTCAAGGCCATCGCCGAGGCCGAGGCCTATCCGGGTCCGTCGCTTGTCATTGCCTATGCGCCCTGCATCAACCACGGCATCAAGGGCGGTATGGGCAACGGCATGGCGGAAGAGGCGGCCGCCGTAGCCGCCGGCTACTGGCATTGCTTCCGCTACGACCCGCGCCTCGCCGCAGAGGGCAAGAACCCCTTCCAGTTGGACAGCAAGGCACCGAGCGCCGATTACCAAGCGTTCATCAAGGGCGAGGTGCGGTATACCTCCCTCCAGAAGGCTTTCCCCGACAAAGCCGGCGTTCTCTTCGACACCGCCGAGCGTCAGGCCAAGGAGAAGTACGCGCACCTGCAGAAGCTCGCGGCACTCTATGCCCCTGCCGAGTAAGGGAAGATACGAAGATGCAGGGAGGCGGCCGAACGGCCGTCTCCCTCTTTTATTCCGCGTCGGAGGGAGAAAAAATCGGACGTGTTGTAACCACTTTGTCCACGCTTGCATAGGATAGCATGACCGGCATAACACGGAGGCCTCGGACGGCCGGCACCGGGGGAACACATAAAACCCTAACCCCTCGGCAGCCCACAGTACCGCCCGGTATATGTACATTTTCGCAAGGCCTCACTTATTTGGCGGACAACGCCCCCCGAACGCGCTACAGCGCGCGGATCAACGGGAAGCCGGAATACTTCACTTTCAGAATGGACGGTTTTCACTTATGTTTATTCCTTCTAACTGCGGATGCGGCTCTTCTGCGAGCAACGCTTGCGGCTACCAGGGCGGCGGCAGCTGCACCTGTTCTTCCTGCGGCAGCAACGCCGGCGGCAATGCCGGTTGGGTTGGCGGCAATAACGGCACCGGCAGCGGCACCGGCTGGGGCGGCGGATCCACCTGGACCGGCGGCGGCACAGGCGTAGGCGGCTGGGGCTGCTTCCCGTCTTGGTATAACCCCTGCTCTCCGTGCCCCTGCGGCATCGGCCTCCCGCCCGGGACCACCTGCGGCAGCGGCGGCGACAGCTCCTGCGACCAAGGCACCTGCCCGCATAACCCCCTCTTTGACTGCACCGCTATCTTCGGCGGTATGTACAGCGCGGAAGCGTTCACCTACACGTTCACCACGGCTACCCGCCGCTTCCTCCTCAACCTCGACTCCCCGCTCCCGCTCCACCACGTCGGCTTCGGCTCCAGCGCCCTGACCATCCAGTGCGGCGGCACCTATATCCTCACCTTCTTCGGCAACTTCAACTTTGCTGCTTCCAGCACGACCCGCCTCGTGTTCTATATCAAGGCCAACGGCAAGACCATCCCGGAGAGCACCGTCATCCTCGACAGCGACAGCACCCGCTACCAGAGCTTCGAGCGCACCGTTATCGTCAAGTTCTGCGCCAACACCACCATCCAAGCCTTCCTCGACACCGATGGTGCAGGCACCCTCTCCGTCCCGGACAACGGCTTCCACGTGCAAGTACAGCGCGTCGGCGCGTAATCGGACTGACACCCCTCTCCCCGTCCGATGGCTTACACGCCTCCGGCACTTCTCCCGCCGGAAACCTACTTTCCTCTGCTTTCTCCCTATTTACAATAGAATTCCTCCCACACCAACGGTCTGCAAGCCCCCTTCCGAGGGGGCTTCGGCCGTTGCCGGCTGCGGTTCGCAGATACCATTGGAACTTTTTTGTAAAAAAACCTTGACAAATAACTTCTCTGTGTGGTATAATAATTGTACCTCACCAGCGGGGGTTGTTTTTTGTGTGTACCTGCTGCAGCGCCCCAAACCTGCCGGGCGCAATGAATTGAGGGAGATACAGGCGGTTCCTGCCGCCGAAATCGACAAGAAAGGGGAACCCATCCCATGCGCGTCAAAATCGTGCTTGCCTGCACCGACTGTAAGCAACGTAACTACAACACCACCAAAGAAAAGAAGAATACCCCCGACCGTCTGGAGCGCAAGAAGTATTGCCGCTTCTGCAAAAAGCATACCGTCCACCGCGAGACAAAGTAAGGAGGCGTTGCCCCATGTCTGAGGAAAACAACAAAAACGACGACGCCCTCGAAAACGAAACGGGGACAGTAAACAGCACCGATGCCGCGGCCGAAGCCAAGAAAAAGCTGAAAGCTGCAGAGAAAGCCGCCGTCGCCAAGCAGGCCAAACCCAAGAAACCCAAGGGGGAAGGCTCCGCAAAAGTGAAGAAGTTTTGGAAAGACTTCCGCGGCGAGATCAAGAAAATCACTTGGCCGGACTTCCGCACCGTGCTGAAGAGTACCGGCATCGTGATTGCCACCGTCTGCGTTATCGGGGCGATGATTTGGATTCTGGACTTCGGCCTGACGCAGGGAATCCGCGGCCTGAAGTACCTCGCTACGCAGACTACCACCACGACCACGACCGCCGCTACGACTGCCGCGACGACCGAAGCCGCTGCTGAGGAAGCAACCACCCTCGCCGATGAGGCGGTTACAACCCTTGCCGCCGATGCCGAAGGCACGAGCGTTTCCTAAGCCGTTAGTGCATGAGCCGGCAAGGTTACCCTCCGTGCCGTGCCGATTGATTTCGGTGAAGTGTCCGCTTCAAGCGCTAACGACTGTAAAGGAGCAAATGCCGCTATGGAACGCGAAGCACGCTGGTATGTTGTGCATACCTACAGCGCGTATGAAAACAAGGTCATGAGTACCCTCGAGAAGGTCGTCAAAAACCGCGGGATGCAAGACCAGATTCTCGGTTCCGCCGTGCCGACCATCCTCGTGGAGAAAGTCGATTCCAAAGGTGTCCGCAAAGAGGTAGAAGAAAAACTCTACCCCGGGTATGTCTTTGTGAAAATCGCCACCGAGAGCGATGACGACGGTACGCCCCAAATCAGCGATGAGTGCTGGTGGGTTGTGCGCAATGTACGCGGCGTCACCGGCTTCGTCGGTCCCGATAACAAGGCTACCCCCCTTGACCGCGATAAAGCCATAGAGATGGGCGTCGAAAAACGCCGCGTCGAAATCGCTATCAAACCCGGCGATATGGTCAATATTACTCACCCCAACTTCGATGGCTTCACCGGCACCGTCCGCGAGGTCAATCCCGAAGAAAAGACCGTTAAGGTCGCTATTACTGGACTCTTCGGGAAGGAGACTTTGCTGGATTTGGAACTTAAGTATGTTGAAGCTGTTGGTTGATGCCCCTACGGGGCACCATGCCGCGTAGCGGCACCAATGCCCCTACGGGGCACCCCCACCGCCTTTGACAGCCTACCGGGCTGTTCAGTGGGAGGGGCGCACAGCCGCCCCGCAACTACCACAATAATATAAGGAGAGACCCATGGCACAGAAAGTAACCGGCTATATCAAGCTGCAAATCCCTGCCGGGAAAGCGACCCCGGCACCGCCCGTCGGACCTGCGCTCGGCCAGCACGGCGTGAACATTATGGCGTTCACGAAAGAATTCAACGAGCGCACGAAAGCGGACATCGGTCTGGTGATACCCGTGGTCATCACGGTATACAGCGACCGCACGTTCACTTTTGTGACGAAGACCCCGCCCGCCCCTGTTCTCATCAAGAAAGCCTGCGGCATTGAATCCGGCTCCGGCGTTCCGAACAAAACGAAGGTAGCTACGATTACGAAGGCGCAGCTGACAGCGATTGCCGAACAGAAGATGCCCGATTTGAACGCCGCGAGTGTGGAAGCAGCCGCCAGCATGATTGCCGGCACCTGCCGTTCCATGGGCGTTACGGTCGTAGACTAAGGGGAGGGAAACGACTTATGAAACACGGCAAGAAATACAACGAGGCCGCAAAGCTCGTTGACCGCGCAAAGCTCTACGATCCGGAAGAGGCACTCACCACCGTCATCAGCACAAAGACCGCAAAGTTTGACGAAACCGTGGAAGTCCACGTGCGTTTGGGCGTTGACTCCCGCCACGCCGACCAGCAGGTCCGCGGCGCGGTGGTTCTCCCCAACGGCACCGGCCGCACTGTCCGTGTCGCCGTCTTCGCCAAAGGCGACGCCGCCAAAGAAGCCGAAGCCGCCGGCGCGGAAGTTGTCGGCGCGGAAGACTTGGTCGCCCGCGTACAGGGCGAGGGCTTCATGGATTTCGATGTTGCCATCGCCGCCCCCAACATGATGGGGCTGGTCGGTCGCCTCGGTAAAATCTTAGGCCCCCGCGGCTTGATGCCCAGCCCGAAAGCCGGCACCGTCACGCCGAACGTGGCGCAAGCCGTTCAGGAAGCCAAGGCCGGCAAGATTGAGTACCGCCTGGATAAGACCAACATCATCCATTGCCCCATCGGGAAAGTATCCTTCGGCTCCGAGAAGCTCCAAGAGAACTTCAATACCCTCTTGGATGCCATCATCAAAGCCAAGCCGGCAGCCGCCAAAGGGCAGTACATTAAGTCCTGCGTCCTCGCCGCTACCATGGGACCCGGCGTCCGCGTGAACCCCGCCCGCGTGGGCTGACAATAATAGATTTGTGATGCGTATCACAGTATCCTCAAAGAAAGGAGTATAGTGAATGCCTACCTTTAACCAGCTTGTGCGCTCCGGCCGTTCTACGAAAGTTGTTAAGAGCAAAGCCCCCGCACTTACCAAGGGTCTCAACTCCCACCGCAACATCGCTACCGACCAGAACAGCCCCCAAAAGCGCGGCGTTTGCACCGCAGTGAAGACCACCACCCCCAAAAAACCGAACTCTGCGCTGCGCAAAATCGCCCGTGTCCGTCTTTCCAACGGCATCGAAGTCACTTGCTACATCCCCGGCGTAGGGCATAACCTGCAAGAACACAGCGTCGTCCTTATCCGCGGCGGCCGTGTGCGCGATTTGCCCGGCGTGCGTTACCACGTCATCCGCGGTACCTTGGATGCCCAAGGCGTCAAGAACCGCAACCAAGCGCGCTCCAAGTACGGTGCCAAGCGCGACAAGAAAAAGTAATTCCACCGGCCCGGGCACCGTACGGTGCCCCGGACGCCGTACGGCGTCCATCGCCGCAGACATACATGCGGCACCACGGAACGAACCGATTCCGAGTACCCGCAAGGGCTGACAAAGCCTCTTGCACATGAGAAAGGGGAAGCGACGTGCCCAGAAGAGGACAAATCGCGAAGCGGGATGTACTGCCGGATCCGCTGTACAACTCGAAGATAGTAACCCGGCTCATCAACTCCATCATGTTGGACGGCAAAAAGGGCGTTGCGCAGCGCATCGTCTATGATGCTTTCGACATCATCAAGGAGAAGAGCGGGAAGGATCCTTTGGAGGCTTTCGAAGCGGCGATGGAAAACATCATGCCGCAACTGGAAGTCAAAGCCCGCCGTGTGGGCGGTGCGACCTATCAGGTTCCGATTGATGTGCGCCCGGAGCGTCGGCAGACGCTTGGTTTGCGCTGGCTGACTTCGTACAGCCGTGCGCGGAGCGAACGCACTATGAAGGAGCGCCTTGCCAACGAAATCCTCGACGCAGTGAACCAGACCGGTAATGCGTATAAAAAGAAAGAGGATACGCATAAAATGGCAGAGGCAAATAAGGCTTTCGCACATTTCCGCTGGTAAGCGTATCGGAGGCATCGTCTCCGGCGGCAGGGGGGTTGTAGGGGGCTGCACCCCTCCCCCCCTGTTTTGATTGTACCGGGCCGGCGCAATGAACTGCGCCCCTACGGCACATTGACCGAGGTCTTTAGGGACGTGGTTTATTGCGCCCGGCACACCGCACCCGCGCAGCGCCGCAGCCGCGCGCTGCCTGTAAAATAAGGAGTAATTATAATGGCAAGGCAAGTCAGTTTGGAAATGACCCGCAATGTGGGCATCATGGCGCACATTGACGCCGGCAAGACAACGACGACAGAGCGCATCCTGTTCTATACAGGGAAGACGCATAAAATCGGCGAGGTGCATGACGGCGCCGCCACCATGGACTGGATGGAGCAGGAGCAGGAGCGCGGGATTACCATCACATCCGCCTGTACGACTGCTTTCTGGAAAGAGCATCGCATCAACATCATCGACACGCCCGGACACGTGGACTTCACCGTGGAAGTCGAGCGCAGTCTTCGTGTGTTGGACGGGAGCGTTACGGTGCTCTGCGCCAAGGGCGGCGTGGAACCGCAGTCCGAGACCGTCTGGCGGCAGGCGGATAAGTACCAAGTCCCGCGCATGGTCTATGTCAACAAGATGGACATCATGGGCGCGGACTTTTATAACGTCCTCGATATGCTCCGTGACCGCCTCAAGTGCAATGCCGTACCGATTCAGCTCCCCATCGGCGCCGAGGCGGACTTCAAAGGAATCATTGACCTGGTGAAGATGAAAGCCTTTATGTACTACGACGACATGGGGGTGGATGTCCGCGAGGAGGAGATTCCCGCAGACTTGGCCGACAAAGCGGACGAGTACAGGCAAGCTCTCATCGAGGCTGTCGCCGAGCAGGACGACGACCTCATGGAGAAGTACTTTGAGGGCGAGGAACTGACCGAGGAGGAGATTAAGACCTGCATCCGCAAGGCGACCATCTCCAATGACATGGTACCCGTTACCTGCGGCACTTCTTACCGCAACAAGGGTGTACAGCTTCTGCTGGATGCCATCGTGGACTTCATGCCCGCGCCGACGGACATCCCGCCGATTAAGGGCGTGCATCCCAAGACCGGCGAGGAAACCGAGCGCCCCTCCGCCGATGATGCGCCGTTCTCTGCGCTCGCATTTAAGATTGCCACCGACCCCTTTGTCGGGAAGCTCTGCTTCTTCCGCGTCTACTCCGGCAAGATTGACAGCGGCAGCGGTATCCGCAACGCTACCAAAGACGGCAACGAGCGCATCGGGCGCATCCTGCAGATGCACTCCAACCACCGGGAGGACATCGAAACCTGCTACGCCGGCGACATCGCCGCCGCCATCGGTCTGAAGAACACCACCACCGGCGACACCCTCTGCGACCCAGGTCACCCGGTAATTTTAGAGAGCATGGAGTTCCCCGACCCGGTAATCCGTGTGGCCATTGAGCCGAAGACCAAAGCCGGCCAAGAGAAAATGGGCATCGCCCTCCAGAAGCTCGCGGAAGAGGATCCCACCTTTAAGTGCTACACCGATGAGGAGACCGGGCAGACCATCATCGCCGGGATGGGTGAGTTGCACTTGGAAATCATCGTGGACCGGATGCTCCGTGAGTTCAAGGTCGAGGCCAACGTCGGCAAGCCGCAGGTGGCCTACCGCGAAACCATCACCAAGAACGCCGATGTGGACCACAAGTACGCCCGCCAGTCCGGCGGTAAGGGGCAATACGGCCATGTCAAAATCCGCATTGAGCCGAACCCGGAAAAGGGCTTCGAGTTTGTCAATGAGATTGTCGGCGGCGTCATCCCGAAGGAGTATATCCCGGCGGTGGAGGCGGGCATCAAGGGCGCCATGCTTTCCGGCGTCTTAGCCGGCTATAACGTCGTGGATGTGAAAGTGACGCTGTACGACGGCTCCTACCACGAAGTCGATTCCTCTGAGATGGCGTTTAAAATCGCCGCCTCCCAGGCTTTCAAAGAGGCCTGCCGCAAGGCCGCGCCTGTCCTCATGGAGCCGATTATGAAAGTCACCGTCACCGCCCCGGATGAGTACATGGGCACCGTCATCGGCGACCTCAACTCCCGCCGCGGCGTCATCAACGGCACGGAGAACCGCCCGGGTGCCGTGCAGATTAACGCCTCCGTCCCGCTGAGCAATATGTTCGGCTACTCCACGACCCTGCGCTCCGGCACCCAGGGCCGCGGGCAGTACGTCATGGAACCCTCCCACTACGAGCAGGTTCCGAAGAACATCGCCGAGGGCATTGTCGGCGAAAAGAAAAAGTAAGCATACGTCAGGAGGCAAGAGGCAAGCTTTTGCCTCTTGCTTTTGCATTGACAAACCGAGCTGTTTATAGTATAATAGGCACATGCAGAGGAAGGAGAAACGCCATGACCAACCGTGAGATATTCCGCCGCACCCTGCGCTTTGAAGACGCGCCGCGCCTCCCCCGCGTGGAGTGGGCGGCGTGGTGGGACAAGACCTACAACCGCTGGACGAGCGAGGGTCTCCCGGCAATGGGTTTTTTGGAGGGGCAGGCATACTTCGGCTTAGACCCCATGCTGTGCTGGAACTTCAGTCCTTCTGAAAAACCGATTGCCACCCAAGACGACTACGACCGCGTGCGTGCGCATCTCTTCCGCGACGAAATCGGAGAGGGCTGCTTGGCGTGGGCACGCCAAAATCGTGCAATGCACGACCGCGGCGACACGCTCATCCGGATGCAGATTAACGGCTTCTTCTGGTACCCGCGCACGCTGTTTGGGATAGAGCCGCACCTGTATGCGTTTTATGACGAGCCGGAGCTGATGCACCGCATCTGCGCCGACCTGTTGGCGTTCTATAGGAAGTGGCTGCCGCCGGTGTTCAAAGAACTCACGCCGGACATGTTGGCTTTCGGGGAGGACATGAGCTATAACTTAGGCCCGATGCTCTCCGAGGACACGTTCAATGAATTCCTGCGGCCGTATTACTTGCCCTTGGCGGACATGATAAAGTCCCACGGCATCCCCCTCTTTGTGGACAGCGACGGGCTTGTGGATCGAATGCTCCCATGGCTGACGGGTGCGGGAATCGAAGGCGTCCTGCCCTTGGAACGGCAGGCCGGTTGTGATATAAACAAATACCGCGCCGCCTACCCGAAGCTCCTGCTGTTGGGTGCCTTTGATAAGATGGTCATGAAGCACGGCGAGGAGGCTATGCGAGCAGAATTCGAACGCATTCTCCCGGTCATGCGCTCCGGCGGGTATATCCCCAGCATAGACCACCAGACGCCGCCGGATGTCTCTCTGGAGAACTATCGGATCTATGCCCGCCTGTTTCGGGAATACACCGAACGCACTTGAAAAGAAAAATCTGAAAAAATTCGAAAAAAACCTTGACATTTGCTCCAAGAAGTGGTATAATAGCTAATGCAGTCAGCGAGCAGGTAGGGCAGAGAAGAGCCTGCCTCTACAGACGGCCCGTTGGTCAAGTGGCCTAAGACTCCGCCCTCTCACGGCGGCAACACGAGTTCGAATCTCGTACGGGTCACCAGCAGCCTTGCTGCACAGTTGGTGTCTATGGCGAAGAGGTCCACCCGTTCCCATCCCGAACACGGTAGTTAAGCTCTTTTGCGCCGACAATACTTGGGTGGCGACGCCCCGGGAAGATAGGTCGATGCCAACACATATCCACGCTCCATTGTGCATACAATACCGCGTGGATTCCTTTTCCTCCTTAGCTCAGTTGGTAGAGCATGCGGCTGTTAACCGCAGGGTCGTTGGTTCGAGTCCAACAGGGGGAGCCAGAATACCCGCTGACGGTTGGTTAGCGGGTTTTTGCTTACGGTTTGTGCAATAATACTACAAAGGCGCGAATTGTCATTGAAGCAATCGTCAAAATGACGAAACCGCCCAATAGGAGGGTCTGCGTATGGCAAAGCGTAAGAGTGTCCTCTCATACCTCAGCCCGATAGCCATTGTGCTTATTTTGGTTGTGCTGTACATTGCGAAAGGAGGCACGTTCCGAAATTGGTTCGGGGAGGAAGAAGCGGGAACTTCAGCCGCCGCACCCCCACCGTCGAGTGCCGCCGCGCCGGAATCCGACGTGCGATTCCCGACCGACGGCGGTGCCGCTGAGATAGCGAGGCTTTTTGCGCAGAAGAAAAGCGATGTGCAGGTTGCCGGTTACGGTACGGTGCAGCGCATCCTCGCAGATGACAACGATGGTGCCCGCCACCAGCGCTTTATCCTAGAGATGTCCGACGGGCATACGCTCCTCGTTGCACACAACATCGACCAAGCGCCGCGCTTGGCAGGTCTGGCGGTCGGCGACACGGTCGCGTTCTACGGGGAGTATTACTATGATGCGCAAGGCGGCGGCGTACACTGGACGCACCGCAGCGATACGGCCTCCCACGTCGGCGGCTATCTGGAATGGGACGGCAAGCGGTATGAGTGAAGTGCGGAGGCTTGGGATTTCAGGAATAGTACAGTCCATTCTCCCATACGTTACAGATAGAGGGAATGCCGCCGCAGGAGGATACCATGCAAGTTTATGACGCAATCATCATCGGTGCCGGACCCGCCGGGGTCACGGCTGCCATCTATCTGCGAAGAGCCAATCTGACCGTCGCGCTCTTCACGAAGGACTACGGAGCGTTGGCGAAGGCGGAGCGCATAGAGAACTACTTCGGCATGATAGAGCCGGTTTCCGGCACGCAGCTTTTGGACTGCGGCAGGGCGCAGGCTAAGGCGCTCGGGGCGGTTTTCTATGAGGAGGAAGTCTTTGCCCTCGACTGGCAGCCGGAGGGCTTCAGCGTCAAGCTGCAAAGCGGGGAAAGTGTCACCGGCAAAGCGGCGCTGATTGCTACGGGGATGCAGCGCAAAACGCTCAAGATTCCCGGTCTGAAAGAATACGAGGGCAGGGGAGTGAGTTACTGCGCGGTCTGTGATGCTTTCTTCTACCGCGGCAAGACCGTCGCCGTCTTAGGTGCGGGCAGTTACGCAGCGCATGAGCTGCAAGAGCTGACGGCTACAGCCGCCGGGGCTTACATTCTGACCAATGGGGAGGCGCTTTCGTTTACGCCGCCGCCGGGCGTAAAAGTCCTGTCCGGCAAACTCAAAGCCGTCCTCGGGGGTGCCAAGCTGAGCGGTGTGGCGTTCACAGACGGTTCTTCCGTAGCCATAGACGGGTTATTCGTTGCCCTCGGTTCCGCCGGCGCCGCAGACCTCGCCCAAAAGCTCGGGGCAGAGACGCAAGGCAGCGCCGTCAAAGTGGACGAGAAGCACGAAACCAACCTGCCGGGACTCTATGCCGCCGGGGACTGCACCGGCGGGTTCGCGCAAGTCCACTTCGCCGCAGCAGAAGGAACCGCAGCGGCGTTGGCGATGATTGCGTATATCCGCAAGACATAAGGGCAGCCCCTGCGTCGGCCGCCGCAGCCGCGCACCGGTCGAGGAAAGACAAGAAAAAATTTGCAAAAAAAGCTTGCAAATCGCGGTAAGGTATGCTATAATAAACAAGTATTTGTACGTATGCATAAACAATTGCGAAAGGAGAACGTTTGCAAGGATGCCGAACATCAAATCCGCCAAGAAACGCGTGCTGGTGAACCAAGCCAAGGCCGCCCGCAACCGCGCCCGCAAGTCCGCGATGAAAACCAGCCTGAAGAAAGCGTTTGCTTCCAAAGACGCAACGCCCGTAGTGGATGCAGCCGCGCCGAAATATGCCCGCGAAGCCGCAGACCCCACGCTTGAAGCCATCCGCCGTGTGGATCAAGCCGCCGCCAAAGGGCTCATCCACAAGAATGCGGCCGCCCGCAAGAAATCCCAGCTCATGCGCCTGCGCGCCGGCAACTGAAGACAGGACGAATAGAAGAGTAGAGTAAGAAGCAGAGTGGAGAAACTGCCCCCTTATACCAAGGGACAGTTCTTTCCTCAGACGGCTTCTTTTCTCTATTTAATTTTCTTTGCAAGAATTATCTGCGTCTGAAATTGGCATATTATGGAATATATTGTTTCATATTGTCAGAAATTGTCAATTTTTGCTTGCATTTTCCCGGGAAATGTGGTATACTAAGTAAGGTTCAAAAAGCTGTTCGGTGAAGCGTACCGGCAGCATGGATAACGATCATACGGATGTGCAGGTGCAGTCAGCGCCAAAGGGAGAGGTCAAAATGAAACTTAGGTCACGCAAACATCGGAAAGTCTTCAAACGCCGGAAAGAAATCTTTATGCGTGTTCAGAAGTCGGGCAGCCGGATGTCCGGTATGCAGGTGCTTATTATGCCGCGTATCGGGTGAACTTGAAACGGTGCCGGTACATAATGCCGAGAAGCGCACAGCAAGAGCCGAACCGCAGCGTGCTGCGCTGTGTTTCGGTGTGTCTGCAAGAATGAGGAGGCAGTATGCCTGACGACAGCGGTCTAATCGAACGGACGAAGGCGCAACATATTGTATACCAAGGGCGGATACTGACCATCCGTCGGGATGAGGTATATCTCCCGGATGGGAGAGAAGCTTTCCGTGAATTGGTATCGCACCCCGGTGCGGTGGCTGTCTGCGCGCTGACAGAGCAGAACGAAGTGTTGCTGGTACGGCAGTTCCGCTATGCGTACGGGGAGGTGCTTCTGGAAGTCCCGGCAGGAAAACTGGAGCGCGGGGAAGATCCATTTGCGGCTGTGCAGCGCGAGCTGGAGGAAGAAACCGGCGCCGCCGGTACGGATTGGGCGTATTTGGGACAGTACTATTCCAGCGTCGGCTTCTGTGATGAGCGGATACATTTTTATAAATGCCGCGTGACCGCCATGGGGGCGGCTCACCCGGATGAGGATGAGTATCTGCACTTGGTCAAAATGCCCTTGGCGGAAGCCCGGCAGTTGGTATTGGACGGAAAGATTCCCGACGGCAAGTCACAGGCATTGCTGCTGCGTGTTTCTGTCGACAGTTAATCTCATTTCTAAGAATGCACTAAAAATTTTGTAAAAAAGAAAAAGTTAAGCAAAACTTAAAAAAACGCAGTACGCGGCCGGAGTTGTTCGGCTGCGTACTGTGTTTTGCACCGGATTGGGATTAGCTGAGAGCGTCCACAAAGTTGGAGAACGTTTTAATCGCCTTATTCACTGTGTTCTTCGCGGATTTCTGGTAGCGCGGCTGCTGGGCTGCACCGCCGATGAGACCTGCTGCGGCACCGACGGCAGAGCCGATAGCCAGCCCCTTGAGAATCTGTTTGGAATGCCACTTCGCCATGATTTTTCACCCCTTAGGTTCAAGATTTATGATTTCTTTTTTGAAATCAGAGGCGTTGTGCCTGTGGATATAGAATGTGCAGCCAAACGGCAAGTAACCATGGGAAGTATTACCGCCCGGCGCAGTTGCAGGATACAGAAAAATCCGCAAAATCGGCGGAATACGCAAATTTCCCTTGACTAACGGCGCGAAACGTGATACAATAAATACGGAATATACTACACACAGGCGGGACAAGCCGCCGCACAGAAAAGAAAACGGAGGCATCATATGGCACTGGACCCGAAAACCATGGCGTACATCAATATGTTCGGGGTCATGGGGGCAATGGAGAACTTATGCGAGCTGGACGCCTCAGCCCGTGCGCTCCTCACGAACAAGAAACCGATTCGGCTCTGCTTTGATGTAAAGGACGGCCCCAAAGCGACCTTTACATTTGCAAACGGCAGAGTGCGCGTCGACCCCGGCGTACACAAGTGCGATGTCAAGATTCCCCTCGGTTCCCCGCAGAAGTTCAATGACGTAGTGGATGGAAAAGCTACCCCGATTCCTGTCAAAGGCTTCCAACACATCGGCTTCTTGACGAAGGATTTCGACAAGCTCTCGAAGAAGCTCGAGAGCTACCTGCGCCCCACAGAGGAAGACCTCGCCGATCCGGAGTTCTTCGAAATCAGCACCACACTCACCCTCTATGTCTTGGGAACGGCCTTGGCGCAGGTCGCGGACTATGACGAAATCGGCAAGTTCTCCGCGCACCTCATCCCGGACGGGGACATCGGATTTTCTGTCAAAGACGGTCCGGCGGTCACGATTCATTTCAAGAACCACGTCGCCGCCGCCGAGAAGACCCGCGCCGTGAAGCCCCGCGCCATCATGGAATTTGAGAGCATCGAACTGGCCCGCGCCCTCTTTGACGGCAAAGTGAACGCCTTGGCCTGCATCGGCAACGGTTCCATCACCATGCGCGGCATGATCAACATGATTGACAACCTCAACCGTGTGATGGATCGAGCGGCACTCTATTTAAGCTGAGCAGTCTCTCCGCACGAGCCGTTCCTAAGAAGCCCTCCCAGAGGATAAGCGATGCAATGCAAGGAGATTTCCCATGAAATTCTTTCCCACCGACAAACTCCCGGAAGAGGTTCGTGCGGCTTGTACGGACGGCTCTCCCGCTGTGTTCACGCACAAGGGGGACGATGACTTCGTGTTGCTGACGAATGACGACTATCTCGCGCTGGTGGAAGACAACTACACCACCGGTGCGGTTCTCGGTTCCCTCGTGGATGATTTGGAGGGGAAGAGTACGTTTTATTCTCTCGAAGAAGTTTTCGAAGAAGTGGAGGAGCGATTGGATGCCGGATTACGTTCCAAAGCAGTATTAAGGTGATTATGCAGGACGCCGCAAAAGCGGAGCTCATCGAAATTACAGATTATCTGACGAGGAACGCTCCATGGTACGCTGAACGCGTAATACAAGATATTAAAACGCGCGTTTGTTCACTTTGTGATTTCCCTTACCGAGGCAAGCCGGCTTCTTTGCCTATCTTAAGCAACTCTGAAATCCGTGTTATCGCACTAAGCAGGTACATCCTTTACTACCGGGTCTTTGAAGACAAGAGCGAAGTGCACATCTACCATGTAATCCATTCGGCGCAGAGCGACGCCGCAATTCTACGCAGGTTCAAGCAAGATATGGAGGAGTAACACAATATGGAACCCTATAAACACACCAAATCCCGCGAATGGTTTGACCGCGCTACGAAAGTCATTCCATCCGGTGTCTATGGTCACTTAGGCCCCGCAGAGGGCAACTTCATCCCGGTCAGCAAGTGGCCGCTGCTCAGCGACGATGCCGCCGGCGAGTACGCCCGTGGTTCCTACTTCTGGGATGTGGACGGCAACCGCTACATTGACTATATGTGCGCCTACGGTCCGAACATCTTAGGTTACAATGACCCCGATGTGGACGCCGCTGCCTTGGCACAGATCAAGCGCGGCAATTGCGTCACGGGCCCCAGCTATAAGATGGTGGAATTGGCGGAGCTGATGGTCGACACTGTGAAGAGCGCAGACTGGGCTTTCTTCGCCAAAAACGGAAATGACGTCACTTCTTGTGCTATCATGACCGCCCGTGCGCATACCCATAGAAAGAAGATTATCTTCATCAACGGTTTCTACCACGGCGTTTCCCCCTGGACGCAGAAAGTCGACTACCCCGGCGTCATCCCCGAAGATGTCGCAAACAATCTCTACATCGACTGGAATGACATCCCCGCGCTGGAAAAAGTCATTGCCGAAAACGAAGGGGAGATCGCCGCCTATATCGCTACCCCCTATATGCACGGCAACTACAAGGACAATGAACTCCCCGCCGAGGGCTACTGGCAGAAAGTCCGCGAACTCTGCACCAAGCACGGCATTGTCCTCATCGTTGACGATGTGCGCGCAGGCTTCCGGCTCGCTACCGAAGGCTCCGATGCGTTTTACGGCTTTGAAGCTGACCTCATCACGTTCTGCAAGGCCATCGCCAACGGTTGGAATGTGTCCTGCCTCTGCGGCAAAGAGTTCATCAAGAGCGCGGTCAGTTCCCTCTCCTATACCGGCTCCTATTGGATGAGCGCCGTTCCTTTCGCCGCCGCTATCGCCAACATCACCAAAATGCGCGAACTTAAACTCCCCGGCCTCCTCCGCGAAAAAGGCATCAAAGTGACCGACGGCCTGAAAGCCGCAGCAGAAAACAACGGCTTTAACCTCATTGTCAGCGGCGAACCCGCACTCTTCTACCTGCGCATTGCCAATGATGACAGTCTCTTCCTTCATCAGGAATGGGTGGCAGCCTGCGTCGAACGCGGCATCTTCTTTACCAGCCACCATAACCACTTCATCAACTATTCGCTCTCCGACAGCGATATCAATGAAACGCTTGAGATTGCCGACGAGGCGTTTAAAGTTGTTGCGCGTAACCATCCGGAGTTGTTCTGATGCCCGTGCCCCTACGGGGCATAGTGCCCCGTAGGGGCACCAAACCCCACGACCTGTCCGGCACAATGAAGGGCAAAAACCATCCATAGGAGGTGAAAACAATGCTCACATTACTTGGCGTCATATCCAATTTTGTCGTAGATTTACTGGTAGGAGTGGTAAACCTGATTTGGATGTCCTTTGTCCACGGCGTAGCGGACACTTGGGTAGCCATTGCGGGTCTATTCGGCTGGCACGGTGAGATTTTCAACCACGTTTATTGAAAAGCACAACGGTGTGCAGACCCGAGGCAGCACAGCACAAGTGTTGCTATCAGACAGCATCCTCCGGGAAGAGAGAACTTAAGCGTATGCCAAACGGACAGGACATACCGCAAAACAGCACAACGGTGCGGGCAGTTTACAACTGTCCTTGCCGTTGTGCCGTTTTGTTGGGAAGGATGTCTGCTTTTTGAGGAGGCAGGCATTTTTTTGTGCGCAAATGTATGGGGTGCATTTGAGCGACAAGCCGGTAATATGTGCGACCAAGCGGGACAAGCTGCAAGCGGCAGCACCCGCCGGCGATATACAAAAGAACCTAACGGCAAAACAACCAAATAAAGGAGGCAAACCTATGGCACTGGACAAAGCGGAGTGGCTCGCACTGGAAGCGAAAGCCTATGAACTCCGCAAATTGCTGCTCGAAACCTGCCACTGGGCGGGGAGCGGACACATCGGCGGCGGGACATCCGTCATGGACATCCTGACCGTACTCTACCACAAGTATCTGAACCTGAAGAAAGACGACCCGGCATGGGAGGACCGCGACCGCCTGATTCTCTCCAAGGGGCACGCCGGAATTGCTTTGGCACCGGTTCTGGCGGACTACGGCTATGAAGACTACGAAGCCCTCAAGACATTCAACCTGAGCGGTTCCCGCATGGGCATCCATCTGGATTCCAACAAGGTCAAGGGCGTAGATGCCTCCACCGGCTCTTTGGGGCATGGTATGAGCATCGCGCTGGGTACCGGACTTGCAGCCCGCGTGTTGGGGAAGAGCTACACGACCTATTGCATCACCGGCGACGGCGAATTGGACGAAGGCTCCAACTGGGAGGCAGCCATGGCCATCGCGCACTTCGAGGCAGCGAATGTCATCACCATCGTGGACCGCAACCACAACATGATTGACGGCAACACGGAGGACATCATGGCGCTGGAACCGCTGGCGGACAAGTTCACCGCTTTCGGTCTGGACACCAAGGTCATTGACGGCAACAACATCAAGGAGCTGTGCGAGACCATCGACTATGCTCTCGCCTCAGACAAGCCCGTCTGCATCATCGCCGATACCGTGAAGGGCGAAGGCATCGCTTTCATCGAGGGCGACTACAAATGGCACTACGGCGCGATGGACGAAGCCAACTACGAGAAGGCCAAGGAAGCCCTCGCAGCCCACTACGAGAAGCGCAAGGCTCGCGCAGAAAAGGAGGGGAACTAACATGGCCGGAGGACTCACCTATACCGCAACCGATTCCACCCAACTTGCCACAGCCGAGATTTACGGCAATACATTGCTGGCACTCGGTAAAGAGCATCCCGAAATCGTCGGTCTTTCCGCCGACCTCGCCAAGTCCACCAAAATCGGTGTCTTCGGCGAAGCTTTCCCCGACCGCTTCTTCAATGTCGGCATTGCAGAGCAGAATATGTTCGGCATTGCCGCCGGTATGGCGCGCGCGGGACTGGTGCCCTTCCTTTCCACATTCTCGCAGTTCGCGTCTTGGCGCGTGGCAGATCAGCTCCACACGGACATCTGCTACCAGAACGTCAACGCAAAGGTCATCGCCACCCACGGCGGCACATCTTTCGGGCAAGCCGGCTCCACGCACCACGCTATCTTTGACATCGGTTTGGTGCGCACGCTTCCGAACCTGACCGTCATTGTCCCCGCCGACGGCTATGAAACCGCCAACGCCGTCCGCGCTGCCTATAATACCCCCGGGCCGTTCTATATCCGTATCAACCGCGGCTTTGACCGCGTGGTCTACCCGAGCGAGGACTACGGCTTCGAGCTGGGCAAGGCACTCATGCTCCGCGAGGGCACAGACATCACAGTCATTGCCTGCGGCTCATGTGTGTTCCAAGCCATCTCCGCAGCTGACCTCCTCAAGACCGCCGACGGTCTCTCTGTCCGTGTGCTGAATATGCACACCATCAAGCCGCTGGATGTGGAGGCCATCAAGTCCGCCATCCAAGACACGCGCCGCATCATCACCGTGGAGGATCACTCCGTCATCGGCGGCTTGGGTTCTGCCGTCGCCGAAGTCATTGCCGACACCGGCAAAGGCTGCGCTTTCAAGCGCTTGGGCGCACAGGACGCGTTCGCCCCTATTGGTTTGCACGAAGACATCATGTCCGCCCTGGGCATTGATGCCAACGGCATCGCAGACGCGGTCCGTGCCGTCATGCACATGGATTTCGAACTCGATGATGATTGGGACGACGAAGTCTGATCAATTGACAGTTGTTAATTGACAATGCACAATTGTTGATTGAAAGGAGAATTCTCGCAATGGACCAAGAGACCAACTATTCCGCGCAGATATTCTTGAAAGCTGCGCTGCCTCTGGTGAAAGTCATCGCCATGGAACTGTTCGCAAAGAAATTCGAGCAGGCCCACTGCATATATCAAATCTCGGCAATAGATCCGGATTCCCCCGATGGAAAGATCGCCACACACTTCACCGTCAACAACGGCGAGTGGGTCGTCTGCGCCGGCAAGGTCGCCACCAATGCCATGGTCGAGCTGGAGTTCAAGACCCCGGAGGCCTTTGTCGGCTTCATGAAAGGCGACATGACGAAGCTGCCCAAGATGAAAGGTGCCGTCAAGAACCTCGGGGCTTTCCTGAGCTTCATGCAAGTCATGCTCAAGATGTCCGCTCTCCTCGGTGCCACCAAAGCCCCGGAGGACGAGGCGACCAAGTCCCTGCTGGTCAAGTGTATGTTCTACCTGCTCTCCTCCGGCATTTCTACGCTCAACAAAGCCGGGCATCCGGCCGTGACCGCATGGACGAAGCCGTCTCCCGACCGTGTCTATTCATGGGCGGTAAACGGTCATCCGGAAGTCAGCGCCTATGTCCGCATCAAAGCCGGAAAGTCCCGCGCCGGCCGCGGGGACTACAAACGCGCCCTGCCGTTCTTTACCATGCGCTTTGACTGCTTGGATTCCGCTCTCGGTACCCTCCTCGGCACGGACGACCTCATGGAGGCCACCAAGGCCGGCCGCCTCATCATGGACGGCGCACCGGAGTTCGGGGCGCAGCTCGGCGACTATATGCTTACTGTAGCTGCATACGCCAAGTAAGAGGCAAGATACAAAAGGCAAGAGGCAAGGGATTGCCTCTTGCTTTGCGTTTACTTGCGCGAGAAGAGCTTGACTTTCTCCCAAGCGTTCGGGAGACCTTTGCTCTCCTCATAGGCACGGACAAGGGAAAGAATCTCATGGAGTGCATGGGAGGCGCGATTCTCTTTTGTATCTGCGGGGTCGTCTTCGAATTCGCCGGTCTTGGCGTAGCCCGACCCGCCGACGACCGCGACAAAGAGACGGTTCTCAAAGCTGCCTGCTTTCCCGGCATAGCTTGCGGCGGCGCAGACACCCTCGTTCTCCCCGCGCTTGAACCACCGCGCCATACGCAGGACACCGGTTTCACTCTTGGCGGCGGCATGGGCATCCATGATGGAAAGGACGATGCGGTTCCCGTCCGTGAAGCGCGAGAGCGTGTCCTGCACAAAGCGCAGCCCTGCGGGGATGATTACTGTCACGGGTGTTTCTTTCAGCACGAAATAGTTGATAGAACTTTGAATTTCTTCGTAATGCGGCAGGTTCTCCACCGGTATATCGGATGCCGGGGCGATGGGGGTCTCTTCCCGCAACAGGCTCTTCGGGCGCGGGAGGGGCGGCAGTTCCTCTGTAATTTGGAATTGCGGGAACTTGTCTGCCGGCTCTGCGTTCGGTTCCTCATCCGGGTAGGGTTCCGGTTCCGGCGGGGGGAGGGGAGCCTCCGTCAGCGGTTCTTCCGGCTCCGCATCGGGAATCGGCTCCGGTATGGGTATATCCGGCGCCGGTTGCGGCATGGGAGCCACAGCCGGCGGAATCGGCGGCGCAGAAATGGGTTGCGGCGTCGGTCTGCCGGTTGGTGCGGCTATCGGTGTGGGTGGTGCGGCGACTGCTCCAGGAATCTCCTCGGGCGGGACTGCCTCCGGGATGGGTGCGATGGTATGGGTTGCGCGGGAAGCAGTCGCACTGCCGCTCGGTGGCTGCTGCAAGAAGCGCTTGACGGGACCGCGCAGTTCTGCGATGATGCCGAACTCCAACCGCAGGACGATTCCTTTCGTGGCACCTATCTCTGTTGTGAAGCCGCCCAGTTGCTCGTCGAATGTCCGCAAGTCCGTGAACGCAGCCGCTCCCAAAAGGGCCAGCGTCTGGGACATCTGTCCCAGCTTGGTGCCGTCCGCTGCGATTACAACTGCCTCCGGCGGCGTGTCGGCAAAGAGAACCTGCTCCACACCCTCCTTGATTGCCTCGGCCGTCGCATAGGATTGTATCGCCGTACCGACATATCCGGCAGAACTGAGCAGCCGCTCTATCGCTCCTGTCTCCCTTGTGTGGCTTGTCTGTTCGAATAAAAATACACTTACGGACATAATTCCATCCCCCGGTTCAGATACTTTGTATCTTAGTATAACCGGGGGAGTGCGTTTTAACCGGGGGCGGGGGCGCGTATTACGCGCCGACAGGGGGGTTCGCAATGCGAACCCTGCGCCCGGCGCGTAATACGCGCCCCGCCTACCGGAGCACGAGGCATTTTGCGGGGCACTTGGAGATACAGAGTCCGCAACCGGAGCACTTCGCGGGGTCAATCCAAGCCAGATTATTCGTGACGGAGACAGCCTTCTCGGGGCAGTTCTTCTCGCAGATGCGGCAGCCGATACAAGCTTTCTTGCATTGCTTACGGGCGAGGGCACCGGGGGCGCAGTTTGCGCAGCGGTTGACGGCCTTGCCCTCAATCTCTATGAACTTAATGAGCTTCTTGGGGCAGGCCTTGACGCACAGGCCGCAGCCGATGCATTTGGCTTTGTCTATGACGGCCAAGCCGTCATCAAAGGAGATGGCTCCGTGCGGACATTTGGCGGCGCAATCCCCGAAGCCGAGGCAGCCGTAGTTACAGGCTTTCTGTCCGGAATACAGCATCGCGGAGGCGGCGCAGGACTGCTCGCCGACGTACTCATGACTTTGGGCGCAGTCGGCGCGGGTACCGGCGCAGCACACAAAAGCGTGTTTGTTGGCGACCGTTTCTGCCTGCACGCCCATGAGGGCGGCGCACTCTGCGGCGGCGGCGGCACCGCCGGGGATACACAAGTTGCAGGGCGCACCTTTGCTCATGGCATCGGCGTAGTCCGCGCATCCCACATAGCCGCAGGCACCGCAATTGGCACCGGGCAGCACCTCGAGGAGCTGCTCTACGCGCACATCTACCGGGACGTGCATCACTTTGGCGGCAACGGCCAAGCCAACCCCGGCGATAACACCGATGGCGGCCACAATTAAAACGGAGGTCAGCAGTATACTCATTATTTATGGATATCCTTTCGAGCCGCTAAGCAACAGATTCTACACACCGAACAGATTGTCAATCACCCCGCCGAAGCCCATAAAGGACAGGGAGACCAGCGAGGCGGCAATCAGCGTAGATGGCAGTCCCTTGAAGAAGTCGGGTATATCGCTATGTTCAATTCGTCCCCGCACCCCGGCAAAGATAACCATGGCGGCAAGGAAGCCGACGCCCGCTCCTAAGGAAGAGGCCATACTGACAGCAAAGTTGTAATGCTCCTGCACATTGATAAGCACCACGCCCAGCACGGCGCAGTTGGTGGTAATCAGCGGCAGGTATATGCCGAGGGAGTTGTAGAGAGGCTTCATGTACTTCTTGAGGACGGTTTCTACGAACTGCACCAAGGCGGCGATGACCAGAATGAACACCACCGTCTGCAGAAACTCGAGTCCCTTACGCTCCAGCAGCACATTGAGCGGGTAGCACACGGCAGTCGCTAAGGCCATGACAAAAATGACGGCGACGCTCATCCCAACGGCGGTGTTGACTTTCTTAGACACACCCAGAAACGGGCATATCCCCAAGAAGCGCGCCAGAACAAAGTTCCCGGTCAGGATGCAACCCAACAGTACGGCGAAGAATTCTCTCATGCTTGCTTCTCCTCTTCCCAACCCTCATTCGATTGTATTTCTAAGCAGTAGGTTCGCAGTGCAGGAATATCTCTGTTATTGGGCGCCATACAATAGTACCTCTTCGGTTTCGATTCGGCGGTGAAAAGACGGTTGTATGCCTTTCATGTTGACAATGTCAACCGGTTTGCCGATTGCTGCTTTCATGTCAAGAAAGAGTGCGCTTAAATCCAACATAGTTCGCAATCTGCCGCCTTGAATGAGCAGGTCACAGTCGCTTTCCTCCGTGGCATCCCCACACGCATAGGAACCGTAGAGCCACACTTTCTCTATGCCGTATTTGGAGGCAACCGTTTCTACTGCAGCAGCAATTTGTTCCTTAGTCAACATACGGATCCTCCTTGCCGGTCGTTTTCAGGGCAGCCTGTTTCCCCGCAGCCCGGACAATTCGCGCAATCCAGCGCAGCGGCAGGTTTGCCTTTGCGCACGGCGAGTTTGTTGCAAACGGCCATCACCAGCCCGTAGACAAAGAAGCCGCCGGGGGGAAGGATGAAAATCAGTATCGGGTTCGCGGATATGCCGGGAATCGCAAGACCGCCGATGGAACCGCTGCCCAATACCTCGCGGAGGATAGCCATGGCGGAGAGTGCTGCCGTGAAGCCGATGCCCATGCCGACACCGTCAAAGACAGAAGCCGCGACGGTATGGCGGTTGGCGTACCCGTCCGCCCGACCCAAGATGATGCAGTTGACGGTAATTAACGGCAGGTAGATGCCGAGGGCCTTGTCTATATCGGGGAGATAGGCTTTCACGAGGTACTGCACAACCGTCACCATGGAAGCGATGATTGTGATATAGCATGGGATACGCACTTTGTCCGGGATGACCTTCCGCAGGGCGGAGATGAGCGCATTGGTGATAATCAGGACAATGGTCGCCGCAACACCCATGCCGACAGCACCGGTCAGCGTTGTCGAGATAGCCAACGTCGGGCAGGTTCCCAGCACCAAGCGCAGGACGGGGTTCTCTTGGATAAAGCCTTTTGTCAGCTCCGGGAGCAGTTTCGTTTTTGTGTCAGCCATAGCTCAGTTCCCGCCTCCGTTCTCTCCGATAAGTGCCGCGAGGTGTTCGCCGGCAGCAATCACGGCGTTGTATATGCCCTTGCTGGAATAGGTGGCGCTGGCAACGGCATCCACCTCGTCATAAGCCATGCTTGTGTCCGTGCCGGCGAATTGGCTGAGCCACTCTGCTTTCACAACATTCTGCCCTAAGCCCGGGGTCTCATTGGAGGCGTCGAGGACAATGACTTTCGTCACGCGCAAGGCGGTATCGAAGCCTACCATCACTTGGATGTCACCGCCGTAGCCCTTGGCGGCGCTTGTAACCGCATAGCCTATCCCTGCACCGTCTTGCAGCGCAGCAAAGGTCAAACCGTCAGGGTCTTTGGTGCCGGTGCCCGGGGGCAGGCTGTCTGAAAACGACGCCCCGGGGAAGAGCGCCGCCATTGCTTCATTGGAGGCGGCTGCCGCCTGTTCGGCTATCTTATCCTGCGTCAAGAGTTTCACCCCGCCCAATGCCGCCGCGCAGACGATGCAAATGGCAGTCAGAACAACCGCAGGAAGCAAAATCGCCTTCACATTCTTGCTCATGCCTTCTCCTTCCCATCTTCCCGCTGTGCCTCCAGCGCATAGTATTCCTTTTCGCCGAATGCCTTAGGGGCGGTCAGATTCTCAATCAGCGGCGAGAGCAGATTCATCAGCAGGATGGCGAAACTCACGCCCTCCGGCATATTGCCGAAGAAGCGTATCACTACCGTAATCAGTCCGCAGCCGACGCCAAACACGATGCGGCCTTTCCAGTGTATCGGAGAGGTCACATAGTCCGTCGCCATGAAGATTGCCCCGAGGAGCAGTCCGCCGCCGAGAACCTCATACACCGCCAGCTCCAAATTGCCGCTGTAGAGCAGCGAACCCAAGAACACCGTCCCCACAAAACAGCAGGGTATCAGCGGGTTGACGACCTTGCGAAGCAGCAGATAAACGAAACCCAACAGCAACGCCGCGCCACAGGTCTCCCCCAAGGAACCGCCGCGCTCCCCAAGGAACATCTGCAAGAGCGTAGGCAAGCTCTGCGGAGCAAAGCTGCCGTCGACTGCCGCTGTCTTTGCGAGGGTGCCGATTTCTTTCATCGGCGTGGCACTCGCAACAGCATCCGCTCCCTCTGTAAGCCATGCACCGGCCTTTGGGAAAGAGGTCATCGCCGTCGTGAAAGAGAGCATCAGCACAATGCGCCCGACAATCGCCGGGTTCGCAAAATTCTGTCCCAATCCGCCGAACATCTGTTTGGTGACAACGATCGCGGCTGCCGCGCCGATCGGCACCATCCACAGCGGTAAGGTTGCAGGCAGGTTGAATGCCAAGAGCAATCCCGTGACTATAGCCGAGAGGTCGCCGATGGTATTCTCCCGCTTCATGACCTTGCGGGAGATGTACTCCAGCAGTACGCACGATCCTACGCTGACAGCACATACCAGACCGGCACGCCAGCCGAAATGCCACCCGGCTGCAAAAAGTGCCGGCAGAAGCGCTATCAGCACATCCAGCATGATTCCCCGGGTTGTCCGTTTGGCGCGGACATGGGGCGAGGCCGTGACTAAGACGAGGTTTTCTTCCATGGGTTTGTGTACCTGCTTTTGTTTTGTTGGGGGCGGACACCGTACGGCATCCTGTGCGCCGAATGGCGCTAAAACACAAGCGACAGCGCGATAGCAAACTGCGCCCCATAATACAGCACGTAATTAGAAATAATATCCACGGGCCGATTCTTTCCCTCCCCGAAGTACGTGCCGGAAAGGACAAGGTCGGAGAGCCAGAAAGCCAAGGCTCCCAGAGCCATGACGAGAGCCTGCCGCGGTTTCCCGCAAGTGAAGTATACAACGAAAGCGAGGTTCATAGTCATGGAGAGGAAGAAACCGTAAACGATGGTGATGGTCTTGAACTTGCCGAAGTTCATCTTGAGCGGCTTTTCGGCGAAAGCAGTCGCCACGGACACGAGCAGACTTAAGCCTGCGGCGAGACCAATCCACTGCAGCGCGGGTTTATAGGCAGTGAGCAGACCCGCCGAATAGAAGAGGTGCCCGATGAGGAACACGGTAAAGCCCGTGAACACGTAGGTATCATGGTGCGCCGGGTACATATCTTTCTGATCCAAGTATATATCGCCGAGGAGACCGAAGACCAGACCCATCATGATACCCGCGCAGAGAAAGAGGCTGTTGCTCCCTGCGAGGGAAGCACCGGTACAGGTCAGCAGAAAGAAAACGGAAACGGTCGTCTTCAGCAAGAGCGCTTTCGGGGAGGCACCTTTGCACCGCATATATATATATGGTATGAGGGCAAGGAGACCGAGTACGGTTGTAAATACTGCGGTCCAAGGCGAGACAAACTGCGCCAACGGCAAACTGATTAAGGAGGCATCCTGCATGGTGCACACTTCTTTCATTTCATATCTGTCATAGTGTATTATAACACAATCCGTATCCAAACGCAAGAGGCAATTTAACCTTCAAGAAGCAAGAGGCAAGAAGTGGAGCCGAAATTCGCACTTGCCTATTTCCGAAAGGTGTGGTATAATACGCTATGCGTACATTCTAATACGTGATGCAAAACAGAATACAGGAGGATTCCCCGCATGGCAGCAGCAAAGAAAGCCGGCATAGTGCCGGAGACCGAAGAGAAAAAGCCGCTTCGCATCGGCATACTCGGTGTCGGCGGGATTGCCGGCGCACACATTCGCAGCTATCAGAAAATGCCCGAGGACGCGAAAGTTGTCGCAGGGGCAGACATCATCAAAGGCAAGGCGCGCAAACGCTTGGATCAACTCGGCGAACCGGAGGCACTCGCGTTTGACTCCGCAGAGGAACTCCTGAAGTCTGTGGAACTCGATGCCGTCAGTGTCTGTGCATATAACACTTCTCATGCGGAGCTGACCATCGCGGCCCTGGAGGCGGGGTTGCCTGTTCTCTTGGAGAAGCCAATGTGCGTCACCATGGAGGAAGCGGCAGCCATACTCCGTGCAGAAAAGAAAGCCGGCAAGATTGTTTCCGTGGGCTTCCAGCCGCGCTACGACCCGAACAGTAAGAAGATAAAGGAAATCGTGCAGTCCGGTGAACTGGGGCAGATTTACTATGTCCAAACCGGCGGCGGTCGCCGCAGGGGCATCCCCGGGAACACATTCATTGAAGAGAAAACGGCCGGCATGGGGGCGTTGGGCGACATCGGCTGCTATGGTCTGGATATGCCGCTCAACTCTTTGGGCTACCCGAAGCCGCTGACCGTGTCCGCCTCTAAGTTTGATTTGTTCGGCACCAACCCCAAGCTCTATTCCGAGGCCGCCCGCTTTGATGTGGATGATTTTGCCGTGGCACTGATTCGTTTGGAGGGCGGCATTACGCTGGACTTCCGTATGTCATGGGCCATGCACTTGGATACCATGGGTCCGACATTTTTCTTGGGCGACAAAGCCGGTCTCAAAGTACAGCCCAGCGGAAGCGGCGCCTGGGACGGGCGTGTCGGCGGCTTGACACTCTACCACGATGCTTTCGGCGACCCGACGGAAACGCCCATTCACTTCTCTACCCGCGATGTGGATTTGTTCTTTGAGAAAGTGAAGGCCTTCGTGACTGCCGTCCAAACGAACGGTCCGGCACCCATCCCGACGAGTGAGATTATTTATAACCAAGCAATCGTCAGCGGCATCCTCACCTCCGCCCGCGAGCAAGCGGAGATAAAGATAGAGATTCCGGCGGTTTGATTTTTCCGGCTTTACCTTTGGGGCGGCATACTGCCGCCCTTTCTTGTTACGGGGCAGATCGCCGCGCCGGTGTGTTGTATGGGTTTTCCTTGACTTTTGCGCCCAAAAGGGATATAATAACCGCATAGACCTCAAAAAATTCAAGCAGAACGGAATACTGTTATGGCAGGGAAACTGACTGATTTTGTGAAGAGTACCGTGCAGACGCTTCGGGGGGAAAGCGAGAACCCGGCGTATCCGGTTACGGCAATTACCCATGTGACACCGACCGTGTGCCGCCTGTTGGGTATCAAAGAGCCGAAACAGTGCGCCACCGCCCCCGCCCGGGAAGTGCTGCAGTTCTTCGGTGAGAAAAAGCCCGACCGCGTGCTGCTCTATAACCCGGACGCTGTGGCTTGGTGGCTTTGGGAGAAGTACCCGGAGCTGCTGGCCGAGGCAGCCGCCGCTGCGGACTGCATACTTCCGCTGCGCTCTGTCATGCCGAGCGTGACCCCGGTGTGCTTTGCCTCCATGTATACGGGCGCTATGCCGAAGGTGCACGGCATACAGACCTATACCAAGCCCGTCTTAAAAACGGAGACCCTCTTTGATGCCTGCCTCAAGGCGGGGCTGAAACCCGCTATCGTTTCCACGGAGGGGGACAGCATATCCAAAATCTTTCTCAAGCGGGATATGGATTATTATATCTATCCCACTACTCAAGAGGTCATGGCTGCGGCACACAAGCTCATTGCCGAAGACGCCTACGACCTAATCACCGTATATGATGCTACGTATGACAGTACCATGCATAAGTACGGTCCCGAAGCACCGGAAAGCCTTGCCGTTCTGCGGCAAAACGCCGAAAGGTACGCCGCTCTGCGGCATTCGGTTCAGAAGTATTGGATCGGTCATACCGCACTCATAGGCTTCTGCCCGGACCATGGCTGCCATGAAATCGACGGCGGCTGCGGCTCGCATGGGCTGGATCAGGCGGAGGATATGATTGTCTGCCATATGTATGCAGCTATAGCTGCATAAGAATATGCTGCCGCAGCAGCACAGAAGGAAGGTACTCCCATGCCATTACCGCCATATAAAGACCCTTACATGATTGCCGAAAACAAATTGCCCGGCAGGAACCTTGCATTGCCTTTCGGTCCGGAGGGGGGCTGTACACTTTCTCTGAATGGGGAATGGGCGTTTCAGCTTCTGCCGGTGCCTGTCACCGACCATATGGAATACTGGGCTGCACCCAACGGCAATTGGGTGACGCGCACGGTACCGGAGCAGGGCTTGTGGCAGTTGCAAGGGGACACGGAACCGTTCTACCTTTCTGCGGATGTGAACTGTAAGGCCGTCAGCAATAGGAAAGAGGAGATTCCGACCGTATATGACGAATACAACAAAGCCGGCATATTCCGCCGCACATTTCAGCTTCCTGCAGATTGGGACGGCAAGCGGATTATCCTGCACTTCGGGGCGGCCAAAAGCGCTTTGGAGGTCTATGTCAACCACCGCCGCGCCGGCTACTCCGAGGGGAGCATGACACCGCATGAGTTTGATATTACGGATTTCCTGCAAGCCGGTGAGAACACGGTGGAAGCGATCGTCTATATGTTCTCGACCGGCTACTATCTGGAAGATCAGGATATGTGGTACTTCTCCGGAATCTACCGTGATGTGTACCTGGTTGCTTTCCACCCGGTGCATATCTATGACTTCTTTGCCGACACGAGCCTTGCCGATGACTATAGGACGGGCGTGCTGAACCTCTCCGTTTGGCCGCACAACCCGGCGGGCGTGCTGTACACCATAGAAGCGACACTGGACGGTGAACCGATAGCCGAAGGGCTTCTCGGCACGGACAGTGTGCAGACCGGACCGCTGACCTTCCCGGGCATCCTCCCGTGGAGTGCGGAAACACCGCATTTGTACAATTTGGAACTCCGGATGCTTGTAGATGGGCAGGTCGTAGATTTGCGGCAAATCCGCATCGGTTTCCGCCGCGTGGAGATTGACGGCAATATCCTAAAGGTCAACGGCCGCCGCGCGGTCATCAGGGGTGTGAACCGCCATGACTTTGACCCCGATACCGGCTGGGCTGTCCCGAAAGAGCGGTATTATCAGGACTTATACTTGATGAAGCGCGCCAACATCAATGCCATCCGCACCAGCCATTATCCGGACGATCCGTTCTTGTACGCGTTGGCGGACGAGTTGGGCTTCTACGTGATGGACGAGGCGGATGTAGAGAGCCACGGCGTGCGAAAGAAGAACTGCCCCGGCGACAGCCCGCAGTGGCGCGGCGCTGTTGTCGACCGCCAAGAGCGAATGGTCTTGCGTGACCGCAGCCATGCCTGCGTATGCTTCTGGAGTTTGGGCAACGAGGCGGGGCAAGGATCGGCGTTCACCTATGCCTACAAGGCAATTAAGAACTTGGATGCCTCCCGCCCGATTCACTATGAGGGCGACGGCACCTATACGCAGACCGACTTCATCAGCCGAATGTATCCCAATCAAGGCTTGGTCAAACTCCTGCGGGAGAAGAAAGCCTTTGTCCCGGGCCCCTATGACAATATAGCCAATGCCTTGGCCGCAGACAACAAGGGAATCCCGGCGGAGGTCTACGCCACGCACCCTGTTATATACTGCGAATACTCCCATGCCATGGAGAACAGCCTCGGCAACTTCTTAGAGTACAACCGCGACTTTGAGCGCTACCCGCACATGTGCGGCGGCTTTATCTGGGACTATGTGGATCAGTCCATCCGCCGTTACCGCGGCAAAGACGGCCAACTGATCCCGCCGGATAAGGCAACGGATAAATCCCAACCGGCTTGGTTATATGGCGGTGACTTCGGCGACGGCTCCGACAATCCGCTCGACCGCCACGCCTCCAGCTACTACTACTGCGCCAACGGCATTATCGGTGCCGACCGGCAGCCGCATCCCTCCTATGATGAGGTGCGGCAGGTCTACGCCCCCTTCGAGGCGCATGGCTATGACCGTCAGGCGCACACGGTCCATATCTGGAACAAACACCTCTTCCGTGATTTGTCGGACTACCGCATCACATGGGAGACCATGGAGGACGGCATCCCCTTTGCTTCCGGCGTGTTGGAGAACTTCTCTGTCGCCCCCGGCAAGACAGAGCTTGTGACGCTGCCCCTCCCGGCGTATATGGAACACCCGGGCGAAGTAATCCTGACTATCCGCTTTGCGCTCGCGGCGAAAGAGGCTTGGGGCGAGGAAGGTTTGGTACTGCGCCAAGACCAATTCCTCCTGAAGCCCAAAACCGCCGTACAGAGTGCCATTGCGCCGCAGCAGAAACTCTACTACCAACAGACGGACAGCATCATCACACTCACCAACGGCGAGGGCTTCCAAGCGGCGGTGCGCGGCGGGGCCTTGGTTTCTCTGGACTTCGGGGGAGGGGATATATTTGCCGAGACCGGCGGCGGTCTGCGTATGAACTTCTTCCGGCCGCTGACGGACAATGACTACTGGCTGGTGAACTTTTATCCGAAGCTCAAGGGACTGCATCCGCTGAACCTCTGGCGCGAGGCCTCCAAGTCCATTGTTTACGGCAAGCCGACCATTGAATCCGCGGCGGCCGGCACCGTCAAAGTCATCTGCAAAGCCGGAGCGTATAAGCTGGGCTTCACAAGTGAATACACTTTCCATGCGGACGGTGCTGTTGAGGTGCGCTACAGTGTGCGGACGCTCCTGCCGGGGCAGCTCCTCAAAGTCGGTGCCCGCTGCGAACTGACAGCGGACTTCACGGATGCCGTTTGGTACGGCCGCGGACCGAATGAGAATTACTGCGACCGCAAGACCGGTTCGCCCATCGGATTGTATACTCTCCCTATTGACGGGCTGGAGCATCGCTATATGCGCCCGCAGGAAAACGGCAACCGCACGGACATCCGTACCCTCACCCTCACCAAAGCGGACGGCACCGGTTTCACCGCCGAGAGCCTGGGGACAGGAAGCCATCCCGCCAATATCCCCGATACGGAGCTGTCCCGCGCTTTCAACTTCTCCCTGCATCGCTGGAGCCAGGAAGCCTTAGACAAAGCGGCGCATCTCTATGACCTCGTACCCGACGGGATGCTCCACCTGAACCTTGACGGTTGGCAGCGAGGCGTCGGCGGCGATGAGCCGGGCGGAGCCGCCCTCCACGAGCCGTATAAGCTGGGCGGCGGAAAGTACAGCTATGGGTTTATGCTGCGCGGCAAATGAGCCAGCGGCCGGTTCTTTATATAGTTCTTACCTAAATGTTGGTATTTAAGGGTTTTCACTTAGGTCATGATCTGCCCCTGGTTGGGATGAAAGGGTTTTCACTAAGGTCATGATCTGCCCCCCGGATGGGAGTAAAGGATTCCCCGGTTCCCCCACCTTGGGGGTGCTGCCCCCAACCCCCCGCCCGGCGGCGCGTCCCGCGGCGCCCCCGGGACCCCCCGCGGGGGGGGGGGGGGCCCCGCCCCCCCCCCCCCAAGCCAACCCCCCCCCACCCGGACATACGGCGAATTTACCACCCCCGCGGCCCCCCCCCCGGGGGGGGCGGGGGCCCCCCCCGGTCGCGGGGGGTCCCGGGGGCGCCGCGGGATGCGCCCCTGGGCGGGGGTTTGGGG
>JAISUW010000049.1 GCA_031271865.1 Oscillospiraceae bacterium | reverse complement strand
TTGGGGGCGCCGCCCCCAAACCCCCGCCCGGGGGCGCGTCCCGCGGCGCCCCCGGGGCCCCCCGCGGGGGGGGGGGGGGGGCGGCGCGCGCCCCCCGGCCGCGCCGGCGGGGGGGGGGGGGGGGGGAAAAATCAGGGGGGGGGGGGGGGGGGTGGGGGGGGGGCCCCCCCAATCGGGGAAGCAACCAATCCAAGTGAATATACGGCCATTGGGGAAGAACAGACCAAAGTGCAAACCCCCTCCTCCCAACCAGAGGCAAGAAGCAAGAAATAAGAGAAGGGTTTGTATACGTACCCATGCATACATAGGCAGGAGGCGACGCCTCCTGCCGAAACTATCTTACTTCATGCCTCATGCCTCATGCCTCTTGCTTCTTGCTTCTTGCCTGCTGCATGGTGCGCTGCGCCATGACCAGACCGTAATAGATACCTTTCCGCTGCAAAAGCTCGCGGTGTGTGCCGCATTCGGCAATCTCCCCCTTATCCAACACCACCAAACGGTCGGCGTGGCGCAGGGTGCTGAGGCGGTGGGCGATGGCTATGGTGGTGCGGTTCTTCACCAGACGCTCCAAGGCCTCCTGAATCTTGCCCTCCGTTTCCGGGTCAAGGGCGGAGGTAGCCTCATCCAGAATCAGTATCTTCGGATCCTTGAGGATGGCGCGGGCGATGGCGATGCGCTGCCGCTCTCCGCCCGAAAGGTTGTGACCGTCCTCCCCCACTACGGTGTTATAGCCATCCGGGAGTTTCATCACAAACTCATGGGCATTGGCAAGCCGTGCGGCGCGGATGACTTCCTCTGCCGTGGCTGTCGGCTTGGCGTAGGTGATGTTCTCCATGACCGTCCCGGCAAAGAGGAATGTTTCTTGGAACACAGCACCTATATTTTCGCGCAAATATGCGTAATCAATCTGCTTGGCGTCCACGCCGTTGAAGCGCACGGCTCCCAAGTCCGCATCATACAGGCGCATGACGAGGTTGATCATCGTGGACTTCCCGGCGCCGGAATGCCCGACCAGACCGATCATCTCCCCGGGCTGAATCTCCAAGGAGATGTGCTTCAGCACCGGCTCATAGGACTTATACCCAAACTGCACGTTGTCAAAGGAAATGGAGCCGTCCAAGGCGGGGGCAACCGGTGTTTCGCTCTCGTACATCGCCTGCTTCTCGTCCAGCACCTCATAGAGTTTGATGAGGCTCGTGGTGCAGCGGGACACATCCCGCGGGAGCCGCGCCATCCAGCGCAGCGGCTCATACATATAGGCCGAATACAGAATGAACAGCAGGAGCGTACCGGTGGTCATCGTCCCCGCCAAGACAGCCCTGCCGCCGAAATACATGACCAGCACATCGGCAACGATGACAGAGAAGCGGGTAATCGGGTTAATCAGTGCCCAGAAGATTTCTATGCGGCGCGTCTGGTCACGGACAGCGGCGGCGGCGGAAGTAAACTTGCCGACCTCCCGCGCCTCCGTGCCAAAGGTTTTGACCACACGGATACCCTTGAGGATGTCGCGCAGCAAACCGGTTTCACGTCGCTCGGTCTGCCATGCTTTCTCAAAGAACGTGTGCATATAGCCCCAGAACCTGCGCTGGATAATCAAGGACAGCGGCACAGGCAGCACAACGCACAAAGCCAACTGCCAGTTTGTGGTGAAGAGAATGGCACCCACCATGACAAGCATGAAGCTCTTCTCCAGACAGGCTCTGCCCATATCGCTCATGAAAGTGGATATGCGGTCGGTGTCATCCGTCACGCGCTTGATAAGATCCCCGGCGGTGCGCTTTTCGAAAGCGGGGAGGCTGAAGCGCTGGATTTTGTCATACACTTCCTGCCGCAGACGGTGGGAAGAGCGCAAGGTAATCAGGTTCGCAGCCTGCACACTGAACGGCAGAATCACCTGCCCCAAGACATAGCACAGCATCATGCCCAGGCAAGCGAACGTCAGCGCCTGCGCGGCCGTCCAGCCGGGGGCGATCGTTCTGCCCAAGAACTCTATCACAGGATGCACATCCGTTCCCGCTTTCAGCACACTGTCCAAGAGCCATTGGTTGATTTTCGGGACGATGGCCTGTATACCATTATATAGTATCATAAGCACAGCGGATGTAATGAGCAGCACGCGCTCCCGCCGCATCATCCGAAAGAAGCGCCCCCATATCTGCCGGGTATCCACGCAGTGGAAGCAGATAGACATCCCTTTGAACATACGCCGCCCGCACTTCGGGCAGATGTTGATGTCCTCCGGCTTGATTTCGCTCTCCCTGCCGGTCTCCAGATAGTAATTGATGGCTTTCGCAAACTCCCCGATGCCCTCTACGCAAGCCATACTGAAGCGGCATACCCGAACCACGGTGCCGTCTTTGCGCTCTGCTTCCAGCGTCCCGCAGCCGATGCCGCCGCGCTGTACAAGTTTGTCTACGGTATGCAGCGGGAGGGAAACCGGCGGCAGGCTGTCCGCGTCTGTATAAATCGTGCCGTCACGAAAGCAAAGCTGCCCCTCGACAAAGGCGTTCTCGGTATTCAAATCGAAAGGCACTTGGAGTATCATAACGAACCTCTGTTAATACAAGAATGGCTCAATCATGCGCATGGAGCGTTTCTCAATGCGCTTGGTGTCCGGGATGAGGAAGCGGTTGCCCTCCGTGTCGGTAATCATGATGCGCCCGCCGCTGAGCTGCTTGATGTTCTTGGATACATCGCGTATGGCGATGGTCTTCTCGACCTTGCCGCATTGGAGTTTGCAGTAGTAGCTCCCGAGCTTCTCTTTCATGGAGTGCACTTTCGTGACCTCGGGGTAGAAGTACCGCAGCGCCAGCTCCTCTTCGGCAAGCGCACGCTCCGCACGCTCTAAGGCGGACAGGTCCTCGATGATTGCAAGCTCCTTGCCCTCCATGTCGGCAATCTGAATATACGCCCCCGGCTGCGTCAAAGGCAGTGCCCGCGTGAGTTGGACGCGGTCATAGCTGACGCCGTCAATCTCGGCACTGAGAAATCCGTTGGCGTTGCGGCAGAAGTGTACATCTTGCCGTGTCTGTGTCATGTCAGTTTCCCCCTTGGTTCTCTGCTTGGTTTTCGCCTTCCTCTTCTATAACCTCGAAGGGGATGTCCTCTATCGGCACACCGATGGCAGCCATCGCCTCGTTCTGAATCTTGTTTAGCTTCCAGAACTCCCCGCGGAGTTTGAGCAGTTCGCCGTAAGAGCCAAACTCCCGCAGCTCGCCGTTGTCTATCACGCAGAGCATATCCGCGTCGCGCAGGGTCGAGAGGCGGTGCGCGATGGCAATCGTGGTGCGGCCTTGCTGCAGTTGATGGAGGGATTCTTGGATGGCGCGTTCTGTCGCCGTGTCCATCGCTGCGGTGGCCTCGTCGAGGATGAGAATCTTTGGGTTCTGGAGGATGGCGCGGGCAATGGAAACGCGCTGCCTCTCCCCGCCGGAGAGCTGTTGCCCGGAGGCACCGACGCGGGTTTCGTAGGCATCGGGCAGGCGCATAATAAATTCATGGCAGGAGGCGACTTTCGCGGCACGGATGACACCGTCCATACCGATGGAGGGGTCGGCGTAGCGGATATTGTCCGCAATCGTGCCGTTGAAGAGGTAGATGTCCTGCGACACCAAGCCGATGTTGCGGCGCAGCTGCGCGGCCGGGAGGTCTTTGACATCCACGCCGTCAATGCGTACCGCACCGGTTTTGGGGTCGTACAGGCGGCTGATGAGATTGGCGATGGTCGTCTTTCCCGCGCCTGTCTTGCCGACGATGCCCAGCATCTGACCGGCACCGACTTTCAGGCTGACGTTTTTGATAATCGGCCGCGCCGGTTCGTATTCAAAGGTGAGTTCATTGAGTTCAATGCTGCCCTCGAACGGCTCCAACGGTTGCGCCGCCGGGTTTTCGGGGAGTTCGTCCTCTGCGTGGATGACCTCGAACACGCGGTGCATGGAATCATTGGCGCGCGCCATCCAATTCGAGAGGTTCTGAATGAATCCGATGGGTCCCTGAATCATCGCGAGGTAGATGGTAAAGGTGAGCAGCTCCCCGATTTCCATGCGCCCCTTGAGGACTTCCATGCCGCCCAAGAGCAAGACGCCGGTCGTCAGGATATACACCAAAGCCGTGAAGAAGGGGAATATCTTTTGCTCCCGCTTGTTGAGCTTCCAAGAGGCCTCTTTGACCTCCTCGCTGATTTCGGAGAAGCGTTCGTACTCATCGTCCTCCTTGGCGAAGGCCTTGATGACGCGGTGCCCGTTGATGTTGTCGCTGACGATGGAAACGAGCTTGGCATCCGCCGCAAAGGTGCGGTGGTGCATCCGCCGGAAGAGCCTGTCCCCGAACACAGAGAGGGAGAGCAGAATCGGAATCACCGCCACCACCACAACGGCCAGCCGCCACGAGAGCAGGAAAAGCATAACTACAATGCCGACAAGCGTTGCGGCGTTCACGAGCAAAAACGGAATGCCGTCTATGACAAAGTGCTGTATTTGCCCTGCATCGCGGTTGATACGTTCCATGAGCTGCCCCGTCGCCTTGGAGGAATAGAAGCGCAGCGAGAGCTTCTGCATGGAGGCAAAGATTTGTTTCTTCAGGTCAAAGATTACACCGGGGGCGACCAAGCCCAAAGCCAGGGAGTGGAGGATGTTGAACACTTCCGACAGTAGCTTCAGCCCCAAGACCGAGAGTGCCAGCGTCAGCAAAGCCGCCAAGCGCGTATCCATCGGGTCGGTGTTGCCGGCATTGAGGACGGTATCAAACAGCGCCTGCGTGGAGAGCTTCGGTACCAACACCCCCGTCAGGCCTTGCAGCATGACGATGAGGAGAACCAGCCCCATCTGAATTTTGTAGCCGCTGAAGAAGCGCAGGAGTTCCCACAGCCGACTCTTTTCCTTGCCATCTTTCTTTTCCGGCGGCTTCGGCTTTTTGTCTTTTGCCTCCTGCCCCGGTTCGGGTCTGCCCCCCCGCGGCGGATTGCCGTGCGGAGGTCCGTCGGGCGGTGCGAAGCCTCCCCTTTCCCCCTTCTTGCCTCCCCCTTCTTGCCTGCCGATGCTGCCCGAGAAGCCTTCCACACTCTTGCCTTGCTTGAAGTTGTTGAAAGCGTCGCAAAGACTCTGGAAGTCCCCCGCCATACCGATGGAGAAGCGGCAGAGCAGGTGGTCGTCTGCTCCCTGTTTGGCTATCAAACTCCCGGTTGTGGCATAGCGCTCAATATGCAGCTCATCCACATCGCCGATGGGGATTGACTCAATCTTCGTGAGGGAGTACGCCGTCTTGGGCGGCTTATTCTTGGAGATGCGCAGGATGGTTTCCAAGCCCTCGGCAATATAAATCCCTTTCGGGTCAAAGGTTGCCCAGACCGTCAGGTAGTCCCCGACGGCATTCAGGTCGCCGGTGGCACCGATGATGAGCTTAGAACAATCCAACCCCTGCGCCTCAAAGAGGGCAAGGAGTTCTTTCTCGAACTGTTTGGATTTCTTTTGCATTCCCGGAGGCGGCGATCCTCCGCCGGGAGGTCCCGGGGGGTGTCTTGGCGGCATAAGTCCCTCTATTGTGTTGTATCTATTTCCAGCGTGTCTCTATGTAACCCCAGGTGGTATAGAAGACATCTTTTGCCAGACCATGCAAGTCCTCATTGTCCTCTTGTCCGCACATACGCGCAAATGTGCCCGCAATGGCACATACGGCATCATTTAGATCCCCGATATTGCGCAGGGAAAGCAGGTACTGTGTAAATGCCATACCATCGGAAACGGTGCCCCAGAAAGCCGGAGCGGTTTCCGCTAGTTCTGTCTGGAGCGCCGCCGTCGCGGCATCCGCCAAAAGCTCCGGCAGCACCAAGCCGTCAATGGCTTGCTGCGCACAGAACAGGAGCAATACCCGCAGGTTTTGCTTTGCCGCCGCGTCTAAGTCATAGTGATAGCCCCGCACCAACGGTGCCACTTCCGCGCTGTCGGCATCTTTCTGTGCCAGTTCCCGGCCGAGGCGTTTCGCCTTTTCCATCTGACCGCTCAAGACCAAGGTAGAGCGCTGCGCAGCCAGGTCATCCAACTCATCGGCGGCTGCCCCGGCTTGCGGCGGTGTGTATATCTTGATGTCTTCGTCAATTGCCATCGTACCCTCCATGCGGCTTCCTGCGCGGATTTACATCCATATTTTTTTGTACTATATATGCAAGCGCGGCGAAACCAAAGGCAGCGGCTTCAGGCCTCTGCTTCGGCTTCCTCCGTCAGTGCCAAGTGGGACGCGCGCCGGCGGCGGCGTGCTTTGAAAGAGAGCAGCTGGGATACTTGGGAATCATTCATCTGCTGATCGCCTATAGTTACGGCGCCCGGGCTATACATTCCGCGGAAGTCCGACCCGCCGACAACGGCCAAATTCTTCACCTTGCAGATAGCGGCCAAACGCTTCTGCTCCTCGCGGGAATTGGCGGCGTGGAACACCTCAATACCGTCCAAACCGGCGGCGATCAGTTCCTCTAACATATCCCCTGCCCCGTCCAAGCCGGGGTGCGCCAGAACGGCCAAGCCTTTGGCGTTATGTACGGTTTCTATGACCTCTTGCGGCGGCCGGAAGTGCGTTTTGAAGAGTATGTTGCGCTCCGAATGCTCCGTGAACAGCTCCTCCCACAAATCGCCGAACATTCGGTCTGTGCAGCCGCTCTCCAACAGAGCGCGCATGAGGTGAATCGGATACACGCAGGTACTCCCTTGGTGCACATTCTTCACCAGCTCCGGTGTGATGGGATAACGGCGCATAATCTGCACAAGCATCCGCTGCGAGGTTGCGGCGCGCTTCTGGAGGTTCTCACGGCAGAGACCTTGCAGGCGGTCGGTTGACTCCGGCAGGTAGCACAGAATATGCACTTCCTTACCGTTGTGCGGATTCGTTGAGGAGAGTTCAACCGCCTCCAAGACATTGACCTCGTAGCGATCGCCGATGATCTTCGCCCGTTCGCAGCCATAGAGCATATCCTGATCCGTCACAGCAATGGTGGATATGCCGCGTTTCTTCGCCAATACTATTACGTCGTTGATTCCCATTGAACCATCTGAGAGCTGGGTATGGATGTGCAAATCGCCCGGCATTCCACTTCACTCCTTTGCGTACTGACCCCGACCAACTTGAAACTCAGTAAGTAACAATTTCATACAATTCACAACAGTTGTCATCAAGTTTCCGATGTGTTTCAGTTTATTGTTTGTTTGTACCAAAAGATATAATCCATCTACATAAATTATACACCATATGAAAAGAGATTGCAAGCATTTTTTTACATTACAATGAATTTTGTCGCAGAAATTCGAATTGCGAAAATTTGTTTGCCCGCTTTTCGCACTATTTTTGCAGAAAAGCTAAAAATTGTAATAATTATGTCGAAATACTACGAATTATGACGATAAATTACAGTTTTTGTTCCAATAATGAATAATGATTGGCTGCTCAAATTTCCTCCGGCAACCCTGCGGCAAGGGCTTCCCACTGCGAAAAAAGGTGCTCCAAGCCGCGGCGGAGGGTATCCAAAAGTGCCGTTTTCTCAAGCAGGACCGTATATTCAGCACTTATATCCGGGGAGGCGATCTCCGCCTCCAAGGCTGCGATGCTTTCTTCCATACGAGAAATTTCCGCTTCCGTGCGGCGCAGGGCAGCTTCTTGCTTGCGCCGGGCGGCGGCTTCCGATTTGCGCCGTTGGTATTCATTTGGCGGCTTGTCCCGGCTGGGGGCGGCCATGGGGGCGGCGGCCGGCGCGGCAGCGGTTTCGAAGTATTCCTTGGCGGATCCCCGCGGCAGCAGTCCCGCTTCGGTCAGCTCCCAGAGGGAGGCCTCCAGCTTTTCCATCAGGTAGCGGTCATGGGAAACAAAGAGGATGGTGCCGCTGTACTCCAAAAGCGCGGACTCTAAGGCCTCGCGGGAGGGGATGTCCAGATGGTTGGTCGGCTCGTCAAGCAGCAGCAGGTTGGCACCGGAGAGCAAAAGCTTGAGGAGCAGTAACCGTGCCCGTTCCCCGCCGGAGAGGTTGGCCGTTTCGGCAAAGACCTCGTCCCCGCGGAAAAGGAACCGTCCCAAGGCACCTCGCAGCTCGGCATCGGTCAGGCGCGGAAAAGCATCGCGCAGCTCTTCCAGCACCGTCTTCCCGGCGGCGATGCCCGAGAGGTCTTGGTCATAGTAACCGGGTTTCACGTTCGCCCCAAAGGCAGCATACCCATCGTCCGCTTTGATGCGCCGTCGGATAATCTGGAGCAGCGTCGTCTTCCCGCAGCCGTTCTTGCCCACAATGCAGACGCGCTGCCCTTTCTCCAGCAGGGCATTGACATTGGAGAACAGGTGTGTCTCCCCAAAGCTCTTGGCAAGACCGCGCAGGCGCAAAACCTCGTTGCCGCTGACAGGTGCCTCCGGGAAGCAAAAGCGCAGGGTGCGCTCGCGGCTCTCCGGGATAACAAGCTCGGCTTTCAGCCGGTCAATCTGCTTCTGCTTGGAAGCTATCGTCACATAGTTGCGCTCTTGGTTGAAGCGCCGCTGCTGCGCTATGATGGCTTCTATGCGCTCGATCTCCGCCATTTGGTTCTCGTAGCGGCGTTGGGTCTCCTCCTGCGCACGCGCCTGCGCTTGGAGGGCTTCGGAATAGTTTCCCTTATATACTTTGGCAGTACCGTTTTGCATCAGGACCGTCTTTGTGCAAACACGGTCGATGAAATACCGGTCATGGGAGATAAGCAGTACGGCTCCCTTATAATCGCGCAGGTACCCTTCCAGCCACTGCACGGCATGGAGATCCAGATGGTTGGTCGGCTCGTCCAGAAGCAGGAGATCCGCCCCGGACAGCAAGAGCCGCCCCAAGCGCAGCTTCTCCCGCTGCCCACCGGACAAGGCGGCGGCGGGGAGATCCTGCATCTCTTCCGTGAAGCCTAAGCCCAGTAACGCGGAGCGCGTCCGCGCCCGGCAGGTCATACCCTCCTGCCGCGCAAAGCTTTCGCGCAGCTCATCCTGCCGCTCAAGCTGCGCCGCAGTAGGCGTCGTATGCTCTATCTCTTCGTGCAGAGCGGCCAAATCCGCTTCCAGTTGCAGCAGCTCTGCGAAAACTTCCAGTGCTTCCTCATAGACGGTGGGGGAATGGCCAGCGCCGCTGTCTGCGCCTGCGGCTGCTTCCTGCGCGGCATAGCCGAGGCGTATTTGGGAGCGCAGGGCTATGGTGCCGCTGTCGGCTTCCTGCTCTCCGGTGAGGAGGCGGAAGATGGTGGTTTTCCCGCAGCCGTTCTTGCCTACCAAGGCGCAGCGCTCCCTGTCGCTGACGTCAAATGTAACATCGGAAAACAGCGTTTTGCCGCCGAAAGACTTCGCGAGAGATTGGACGGAGAGGACTGACATGAAAACAACCTTTGCCTGATGGTATTTATGGATTGATCGTGAACCGGTACTCCTGCCCCAGCGGCATCTCGGCATCAAAGTCCATGCCCATAATCTTGACTTGGAGGCCGACCGTGGAGTTGGAGAGGTAGGTCACGGAGAGCAGGTTGCGGGTTTTGGCATTCACCTCAGCGGTAATGGTGCAGCCGGAGTAGCTCACATCAAACTTGTTGATATAGACGCCCACATCTGCCGCACCGTCATATACCTCGCCTTTGGTGAAGACGCGGAAGACCTGCCCCAAATGGGTGGATGTGCCGTCCTCGGGGAGGGTAGCGACGCGTTCGTCTTTGAGGGTAATCTGAATCTTATAGGTCATGGATGCCTTATCCAACGTGCAGGAGGCGGACTTAATCCAGTCGGCTTTGAGGCGGGAGGACCAAGATTTGCCTTGCACACACATCGCGCCGTCGCAGTTTTCCCCCGGCGCCCTGACCGTCGGCTCGGACCAGCTGGCGAACATCCCCTTCGCCATCTTGATTATAGGCGGTGCCACCGTCTTAATCAGCCCGTTGGTGGAGGTTATGCCCTCCTCAGAGAGGATGGTGCGCGCCTGGTAGGACAAGCCGGGCTTGTCGGTCTTGACACGGTTGGCGGCGGTGTTGAACACCTCAGCGATCTCCGCTTTGGTGACCGGGAGGTAGTCCTCGGGGCGGGTCGTGGTCGGCTTTTCGGTTGTAGTGGGAGCCTCCGTAGCGGTCGGAGCGTCCGTTGCGGTCGGAACCTCTGTCACGGTTTCGTTTGCTGCCTCCGCGGCGGTCACGGTTTCTTCTTCGGGCAATCCGGATGCGGCCGCATCCTCCGAAGCGACGGACACAGAAGCCGATGCCTCGGCGGCGTTCGTTGGGGTATTGTCATCGCCGCAAGCGGATAGAGCCGCAAGGGAAATCCCGGCAGCAAGAATCACGGACAGCGCGCGGTACACAGTTGTTTTCAAGAAAAGCCACCCTCTCAGAATTTGTAAACAATGTATGAATATTCGGTAAAATTCATTCTTCTTATATTATAGCGCGTTTCGCGCCTTTTGTCAAGCGTTTTTTACAAAGAACAGGCGAAGCCGGGCAGGTGCCGGGCTTCGCTCCTCTTTGAGAAAGCCGGGGTTACGGGGCTGCCACCGTGACCGGTTCAGGATAGGCCAGACCTTTTGTATCAACAGTTACAGACTGAATCACAGGAGGGCTTAAGGGCTTGTCGGATGCATTGCGCGGCAAGGCGGTGATGCGATCCACGACGTCCATGCCGGTCAGCACCACCCCGAAAGCGGCATAGTTCGGGTCAAGGAAAGTACTGTCGGCGTTGCAGATGAAGAACTGGCAGGAGGCGGTGTTGTAGCCGTAGCCGCCGACCCCGCCGGAACCCATGCGTGCCATAGACAGAACCCCACGCTTGTGGCTGAGGGTGTTGTTCCAGCCGTTGGCGGAGAACTCGCCGGGGATGGCGTACTTGAAGCCGGTACTGAGCCCGTCGCCGTTCGGCGAGCCGCCCTGAATCATGAAGTTCGGGATAACGCGGTGGAAGATTTTGCCTGCGAAGTAGCCTTCATTTGCCAGCTTGATGAAGTTGCAGACGCTGTTGGGAGCTACGTCGGGGCGAAGCTCGGCCGTGATGACGCCGCCGTCCGTAAAGGTGATGGTCGCGACGGGGTTTGCGCCTTGCGGGGTCTGCGGGATTTGGAATTGATAGCCCATGCTGCGGATATCCTCCTGTTTCTTTTCGCACGCCGCCGCCGTCAGCAGGAACACCAACAGGGCGGCAAGCAGTGCTGCGATTCGTTTCATGGTGTCATACCCTCCAGTTTATTAACTTGGGATAGGATATATTATAGCTTTTTTCGGCCGGTTTGTCAAGGTCGTTTGGAGCGGAATCTCCCAATAGTTACAAATTGTTACAAAAAATGCACCTTATCTTCAGGGATTGTTTACGCTTGGGGCGGCGGGATCGGTTCCCGGACTGCGGCGAAGCATTCGGCGGGGAGCTTCTCGATCTCCCGGTCATAGGTGAGCAGACCGTTGACCTCATCCTCCACATCCGTGAGCTGCGTATAGACCGCAGCGGCGAGGCCTTTGGGGATCGCCGGGGCTATCTCTTCTTTGTACAGCCGGGCGACGGCGGCTTGCAGGGCAGGGAGGGTCTTAAATATCTTGTAGCCGAAGACCTTTCCCGGGTTCCATACATGGCCGGAGACGGCATGGGAGTAGCCGCCGAATTCGGAGAGGACGACGGCGCGGCGGCCGCGCTTCCTCGGCATACGGAAAGGGCGGAAATAGATGTGCAGGGATTGGCAGTCGCCGCCGCCTTGGTCATGCCAACCCGAGGCGTGGTCTATGGGGCGGGAGGGGTCTGCTTCGCGGAGGAAGGCCGCAGCTTTCAGGGCATCGAACTGCCCCCAGCCCTCATTGAACGGCACCCACAGAGCAATGCACGGGCAATTGTACAGCGTTGCAATCATTTCGCTCAGTTCGCTGTAATACTGTTCGCGTCCCTGCGCGTTTTTCCGGGCGAAGCGGCGGTAGTTTCCGGCGGTGTCTTTCAGATGAATCCCCAGAAACGGCAGTGTCCCGATCACGCCGAAACGATACTTCCCGCCACCGTTGATCATGTCCTGCCAAACGAGCATCCCGAGGCGGTCGCAGTGGTAGTACCAGCGCAGCGGTTCCGCCTTTATGTGCTTGCGGAGCATATTGAAACCGAGGCGCTTGGCTGTTTCTATATCATAGACCATCGCCGCATCGGCGGGCGGTGTCAGCAGACCGTCCGGCCAGTAGCCTTGGTCCAAAGCACCGTTGTGGAAGTAGGGCTTATTGTTTAAGAACAGGCGCGGATAGCCGTCCGCTGCCGTAGCAACGGCGAATTTGCGCATGGCGAAGTAGCTCTCCACCGTGTCCGTTCCCGAGCGGAACGTGATATTATAAAGATAGGGGTCTTCGGGCGACCAGAGATGCGCGTTCGGAACGAAGATAACATTCTCTTTGCTTGCCCGTAAGTGATAGACAGCGCCGCCGAAAAAGGCGGTGCAGTCGCGGGAGGGGGTTAGGCGCAGCACCCCGGCGTCAATGTCCGGCACCATGCGGACCTCTGCGATATATGCCGCCGGCAGGGATTCCAGCCAAACGGTCTGCCAGATTCCGGACTGCGGGGAGTACCAAATGCCGCCCGGTTTGGAGGACTGCTTCCCGCGGGAATCGGAGCCGGTGTCGGTGCCGTCCTGTACAGCAACGCGCAGGGTGTTCTCTCCCGGTCGGACCAGCGCGGAGATGTCCATTGTGAACGGTGTGTAACCGCCCCGGTGCGTGCCGGCGGTTTCGCCGTTGACATAGATGGTGCAGGCGGAATCCACTGCCCCGAAGCGGAGCAGCGTCACTTCTTTCAGGAAAGACGGCTCCAGGGTGAATGTGCGTTCATACCAAGCGGTCTCGCCCCGGAGCAGGGTTTGCGACACGCCGGAAAGAACCGCCTCCGGGGAGAACGGTACGCATATTTTTCGGTCAAAGCCGGCGAACGGCTGCCCCGACGGCGTGATGGCAAAGTCCCAGATACCGTTGAGGTTAAGCCACTCGGAGCGCCGGAACTGCGGGCGGGGATATTCCGGGAGAGGCTTGTCCTTGTCTAGGGCTTTTCCCCACTGCGTTAGCAGAGCCATGTGTACATTCCTCCGGTTTTTATGCTTCACTCAGTTTGCTTCTTGCCTCCGGTTGGGAGGAAAGGGTTTACACTTTGGTCTATTCTTCCCCAATAGTAGGATATTCACTTGGGTTGGTTGCCTCCCCAATTGGGGGAGCCGCCCCCAAACCCCCTCCCGGAGGCGCATCCCGCGGCGCCCCCGGCACCCCCGCGGCCGGGGAGTCCCCCGCACCCCCGATGAGACTTGCCCGCTTGGATGGAATAATCTGCCTAAATCCTGTATGCAGATTTTTCCATATGCGCTGCTTGAGTGCCTCAAGGGTAGTTGGGGGCAAGCTTTCGGTTTTCTGTGTGGGTAAGATGCAGATTCTTGCCTCTTGTTTCTTGTTTTGTGCGTTTCGACGAAGAATCCGTGGTATTGTGCTTGAATAATCGTGAATTTGACGAATTCTTGGTGAAGAAAACGCTTGCCTCTTGCCGCTTGCTATCTAAAGCAACGGCCAGCGGGTGGTGACGGCAAGACCTTGCCCTAAGACAGAGCTGAGTTCCAGCGCGGCGCCGTGGAGCTTCACGATTTCGGATACGACATATAAGCCAATCCCGCTGCCCTTGACATTGGAGCCGGCCTTGTAGAACTTCTCCGTGAGGCGGGTCAGTTCTTTAGCAGCGACCCCCGGGCCTGTGTCCTTGACGGTGATTTCCAAGACGGCTTTGCCCCCTGCGTCGGGGAGGACATGGGCGGATACGGTGATGGTACCGCCGACCGGCGTGTATTTGAAAGCATTGTCTATGATGTTCACAAAGACCTGCCGCAGACGTGCGGAATCGCCGTTGATTAAGGCAAAGTCCTCTTCGCTGATTTCGGTGCGGAATTGCTTTTCCTCTTTCTTGGCGCGGGCCTCAAAGAGGAAGGTAGCGTCTAACAGTTCGGCGATCAAATCTATCTTTTCGGGATTGAGTTTGATGCGCCCATTGGCGAAGCGGGAGAGGTCCAGCAGCTCCGACACCAAACCGCTCAGCCGGTCCGTTTCATCGCTGATGACCTGAAGCCCGTGCGCTTTGACGGCCTCGTCCGCGTCTTTGTTGCGGATGGTCTCCAAGAAGCCTTTCATGGCTGTCAAGGGCGTGCGTAGCTCATGGGTGATGGTGGAGATAAAGTCGTTCTTCATGCGCTCGGTGGATTCAATATCCGCCGCCATGCGGTTGACTTCGGCGCAGAGGGTGCGCACTTCGTCATCGTATTTGGGCTTTGCCGTCACGCGGGCATTGTATTTGCCGTCCGCTATCTCTTTGGTGACGCGGCCGATGTCCTGTATGGGAAACACAATGGAGCGCACAAAGAACAGCCCGGAGATGACCGCAATGGCCATACACAGTATCCATATGGCAGCAATGCATAGCGCCAATACGATGCACTGCGCGACCACGTCCCGCATGGAAGTGATGATGCGTACCGCGAGCAAGGGTGTGTTTTCGTCCGCAGGGCGGGCATAGGTGTAGGCGGCTTTGCGCTCCCCGTCCCCGTTGCCGACCCAATAGCCTTCGTGCCTGTCGTTATCCTTGTCTATGGCTTGTTCGTAGTCGTCTATGGGGGTACTGCCGTCCGCGCTTGCACCGGAGGCGGCGATACGGTGCCTGCCGTCATAGAGGATGATTTCCGTATCATTGCGCTCGGTACGCATGGCATAGATGAAATTATCGGCTGCCTTTTCAAAGCCGATGTCCGGCTGCGCATATTCCTGCGCGAAGGTTTCAAAGGCATCCATATCTATGATGCCCTTGAGGACCTCTTCCATGTCGTCTTCGTAGCCCTTACAAATGGCAACAACCGAAAACGCCGCCGCTGCCGCCAAGAGCAGCGCGAACCACAGCAGTATTGTGCGAATCCAGCGGGAGATCAGCCCGCCTACCTTAGCTTTCATGGAGCAATACCGGAATACATAGGCGGCAGGAAAAGGGGCATCTAAGCTCCTGCCGCCTTGTAAACACGCCTTCAGTCATCTTTTTCGACCCATTTGTAGCCCATGCCCCAGATGGTGACGAGGCTCTCCGGCTTGCCCGGGTCGTCTTCAATTTTAATGCGCAGCCGCCGGACATTGACGTCGACGATTTTCAGGTCGCTGTCCTCTTCCTCTCCCCACACTCGCTGGAGAATCTCCTTGCGGGTGACGGTGCGGTTGCGGTTTTGGAGGAAATACTCCATGAGCTGAAGCTCGATGTTGGTAAGGTCGATGCGGCGGCCGTCTTTGGTGAGCGTGCGGGCGCGCAGGTCGAAGATATACCTGCCGGAGGAGAGGGGCTTGCCCTTCTTTGGGGAGGCCTTTTTCTTCACGCGGCGGGTGACGCTCTCAATGCGGGCCATGAGCTCGCTGGGAGAGAAGGGCTTAGTGATGTAGTCGTCTGCCCCGGTGAGCAGACCTTGCACCTTATCCATCTCTTCCCCCTTGGCGGTCAGGAAGATGACCCCTGTGTTCGGGTCGCGCTCCAAGATTTCTTTGCAGACGGTCAGACCGTCTTTCTCAGGCATCATGACATCAAGCACTGCCATGTCGATGCCCTCTTCGTCTCGCTCAAATTTCTCGCAGGCCTCTCTGCCATTCTCCGCAGATATGACCTCATAGTCATTGTGCTGCAGATTCATGACGACAAAATCACGGATGTTCTTTTCGTCTTCGGCTACCAGGATTCTCCCTTTCATAATTAACTCCCCTTATCTGAAACAGTTCGGCGGGCGGGCGGATGGTTTGCGCTGTCGGGCGCGGGATTCGGATGGATGGGCGGATACGATTTATGAACAGACGTTTGGTTGTCTCGTTCGTTTGTTTACGGATCACCGTCCGTACGCAGTTCCTGCAGGAAGCTGAGCTTGGAATCGAAGAGTGCCTCATCTTCCTTATAAACTGCCGTGTTGAATGTCAGTTGTCCGGTATTGCCGTAGTTGATATTGATGGAGAAGAGCTTTTCCCCCGTTTCCGCCAAACCAAACTGCAAGTCGTCCGACGTGCCGGATACCGTAACTTTCCCGGGCATATTGGGGGGGAAGTTCACATACTGCTTGCTGTCGAAGTAAAAGCGGTGATTCTCCAGCAACTCGGCGGAACCTTCGGCATCAATGGAATAGAAAGCAGTAAAGCTCAGCGTGTGCGTTTTGCCGTCCACCCAACTGACGGAGGAACCGGGAATCGGAATGTCGGCAGGCACATCGATAATCCCATCGCTGTTGATATCGCGGGAGGCAACCGCATTGGACCGCGGGAAAGAACCGGGTCCGAACACGGTCTGCAGGGCGTTGGACTGCTCATCGAAGGCAAAGACTGCTGTGGAATAGGCGTCCTGCTGATACCCATTGTCCACGCCTAAGTCAACGTACAGACCGGCGGAACCGTCGCGCAGGTACCCGGGGATAAACCCGGCTGCGGAGGATGTGGCCTCGGATATGTCCGTCAGAGCGGTCGCTGCATAAGGCTGCCCCGGCAGCGTCTGGAGAAAAGCCCCCACTTGGGATACAAACTTGCCGTTCTCCTGCCGCTGGTAGATAAACGCGATATCCGCATACCCATCGGAATTCAAGTCGGTTTCGCGGTAGAGACTGCATTGCAGGTCGCAGAGGGACACAAGATCAGACTGCGGTGCGACCGTGCTCGGCAGGGCATAGACGGTGACAAAGCGCGCCTTGCTGTCGCTGCGCTCAAGCAGAATCGCGGCAGGCTGCCCGTCGGCAATGCGGCAATCCAGCCGGAAGACTTCTTTGTCTCCCAAAAGTGCCGGACGCAAGAGCGGTTCCCAATCATCTCCCGCGCCTGCATAAATCGCCAGATAGAGGGCGGAATCATCGCTGCCGCCTTCGGGCACGGTATAGCAGAAGATGGCTTCGTCCTTGCCGTCCGCAGTAAGGTCCTTGAAGACAACCAGTTCCCCTGACCCTTGCTCATTATTCGGAGCGAGGCGCGCATTGGGGTCTTGTTTGCGGAGGGCTTGCTGCACTTCTCCCGGCCGGCCGCTGAATTTGGGTTGGCGCATCAGCTCCGCCGCACTCTTGGGAGGGAGGTACCTACAGCCTGCGAGCAAGACCGGCAGAAGAAGCAACAGCAATATGTACACCGGTTTCTTCCTCACGGTATTCCGGTCATTTATCCGCATTGTGCATCACCCCCTTTGCATGTGACGTTTGTTCACGTATTCGAACATATTACACAATACCGCACCGGGGCTTCGCAGCTCCCGACAGGGCATTATTTCGACTTCTTGGATTTGGTACGATGCACCGGGATGGGTTTTCGACGAGGGACTGCGCTTTGCAGACAAGTTCTGCTACTCTTTCACTACCTTGGTTTCGTAGGAGCCGTACACCCAACAATCGGGGCGCGGCAGTTGAATGGCTACCGGAACGGAGGCACTCTCGGCGTCCTCCGCGACAGCGGATACATCGGCGATACCTTTCACGCTGTCCGATGTGACGGTATCTAAGGCCGCCGGCGGTCCTACAACGGTGACGCGGCGGACGGAAGATGTAACACGATAGCCGTCCGCCGAAGCGGTACAGGCGGAAGCGGAAAGTGTTACCGTCTTTGTACTGTAACCCTCAAGATTGACCGAGGCTTTCACTTCTTTGGTATCCGCCAGGAAGCGCACATCGGCGAGTAAGTCTTGGCCGGGCTTGAACGTAAAGGTGTTATGCGCGGGGTCGAGTTTTGCAAAATCCACCGTGCCGATAATGAGCCGATTGGTATCGTCGAGCATCCCCTCCGGCATGGCGACATCCAAAACGGACGGCGTTATGGTAACGGACGGCGGTCCCTTGCTATAGGCGGTCGGAACGTTTGCCCACTGCACAATCGGCTGCACAGTAGCGCGCTTCAGTACGGGAATGGTGGCGTTCACATGCGCTTCGCCGCCCTCTATGGTGAGATAACGAAATTCGTTGTCGTCAAAAGCATTGACAGGAACTATCTCTACATCTTTGACCAGAGTTGTTTCCTTGTATTCCCCCTCCGTTTGAAACCTGGCAAGTACGCCTGCGATGGCATTCATTTCTTTCGCCGGTCCACTGATTGTCACAGAGGTCTGTGAAAGAATCGGCGCTTCCGTCACGAAACCTTCCGGGACGCTGTATTGCCCTTCCCGACGGACGGTCAGCGGAAACGTCTTCTCTTTCACATAATCAAAATACACGCTCACGGTCTTGGGACTGATGTCCAGAATCTCGTACTTGTCGCGATCCAAAGGGTTCTTAGATGCTACGCTGATTTCCAGCTGATAGTCGCCCGCTGTGCTCACGTCGCGCGAAACAAGCGTCGCTGTGAAATCCTCCGGCTTTAATACCGCATCGCTGATGTCGTAACGGCGGCCCTTTACCGTCACATCTACCGTGATGTCCTCCGGCTGCACGGCTTCTTTGAGCCAAAAGGCCTGCAATTGCAGACGCTCCGCTACAGTGCCGGAAAAATTAATTTCGACCGGTACTTTGCGAATCGTGTTCTCTTCGTCTGCCCCCCCGACGTTCAGGACAAGTATAATCCACACCAAAAACGCTATCGCTGCGGAGAGCACTAATAGGATATAATTGTTCTGCAATATGCGCTGTAATCTGGAAGTCGGTTTCGGTGCCGTCCGCATTTTGGGCTCTCCTTTCTGTGGGAGTAGATGAATGAATGAATTCATTCATTCAGTCAAGCATCCAAGTTATCACTATCATGGTTCTTGTGGAAGATCCGCGCAAACGCCGGGGCGGGGACCTCCTCGGAACGCAGGAGGTTGCGGCGGAGGATGGTCTCCAACTCCGCCTTGGAGAGGTCGCGGCGCAAACTGCCTTTGAACGCAAGGGAAACCGATCCGGTTTCCTCACTGACGACACAGATAAGGGCATCGCATTGCTCGCTCATACCGATGGCGGCGCGGTGGCGGGTACCGAGATTGGAGGGAAGGTCGGGGTTCTCCGTCAAGGGGAGTATACAGCCTGCGGCAGCTATGGTACCTTCGCGGATGATAGCCGCCCCGTCGTGGAGAGGCGCTTTCGGGTAGAAAATGTTTCCGATCAGTTGCCGGGAAACTTTGGCATCTACAACCGTTCCGGTTTTGACTATCTCGCCTAACAATACATCCTGCTCAAAAACTGTCAACGCACCTATCCGTTCGGCTGACAGCTGTTGGACTGCATCGCAGAATTCATTAATTGCATCCGCCACCACGGCATCCCGTGCGGCATCGCGGCGGCGGCGGCCGGAGAGGAAGCGCAAAGAACTCACATTCGAGCGCCCCATACTCTCGAAAATAGAACGAACTTCCGGCTGGAACAGCACCAAAAGCAATACAACAAAATTACTGAAAAGCTGGTCAAAGAGAAACTTCGTGGCACTCATCTTCAGCGCGTTGATGACTGTATAAGCTACAACCAGCCAGAATACACCCTTTAAAAGCTGTACCGACCGCGTTTCCCGCAGCAGACGCATCAACCCGAAAATAATCAGCGTCAGTAAGAGAATGTCAAGGAAGTCTGTAAACCCAAAATCGGACAGCAAAGCCCAAACGTGCTCAAAAAACAGCGTTACGTTTTGCTTGGGTTCGCTCATGCGCAGACCTCCTTTCCGGGCGTTTCGTTTAGCTGAGTTAAACTAAACTGAACTGAACTAAACTCAGCTAAACTGAACTAAACTCAGCTAAACTAAACTAAACTCAGCTAAACTAAACTAAACTCTCCCCACCAAAGCGACAGCATGGGCGGCAATACCTTCTTCTCTGCCTGTAAACCCAAGGTATTCTTCGGTAGTCGCTTTGACATTAACGGGGCAACGGAGTACGGAAGACAAAGTTTGTTTCATTTGCGGGATATAGGGAGCGAGTTTCGGGACTTGGGCGATGATTGTGGAGTCAACGTTAGCGATGGGGGAATCCACTTTTTGGCAGACGATGCGAAGCAGTTCAATACTATCGGCGTCTTTATAAGCGGGATCTGAATCGGGGAAGAGCTGACCGATATCGTCCAACCCGGCGGCGCCGAGCAGGGCATCCATAATGGCATGGCAGAGGACATCGGCATCCGAGTGACCCAAGAGACCTTTGGTATGCGGGACACGCACACCGCCGAGAATCAAGGGGCGGCTCTCTGCGAAGCGATGGACATCGTAACCGTGACCGATGCGCATATAGTATACCCCCTTTATTCTGCGGATTCATTCCGGACGGCTTGCAGAGCGGCTTGAAAATCTTCTTGGGATACGGCGGCATTGAGGATATCGGCGAGTTGGTTCGTGCTGAGGCGTTGCGGAAGGTTGAGCTTGTGCAGGAGACTTTTGCGCAGGGCAGCGGCATTGGGTTTACCGAGGAGACCGTTTCGATAGAGGGTCTGTTTGGTGGCAAAGCGTCGCGATTGAAGCGGGTCACCGGCTTGCTGCGGCAGAGCCGCTTGCAGGGCTTGCAGGAGGATTTCCGGCGGGACGCCCTCCACGCCGAGCTTTCCTTCTTTAGAAGGTGCCGCTTTGCGCTTCTCCTTACCGAAGACATCCGGGATGTAAGCGTGGTACAAGTGTTTTTTCGGGATAAAGCCTGCGATATACCCCCGCAGTTGGAATCCGGCGCGGTCGCTGTCGGTCAAGAGGATAAGGCCGCGGTTTTCCGCTATGCGGCGCAAGAGCGCGCGTTCCTCCGGGTGCTTATAGATTTGGAAGCCGTTGGTCGTGAGGATAAGGGCGTCAGCTAAGGAGGAAAGTTTGATTTTGTCGTACTTTCCTTCCACAAGGATGGCTTGCGTAATCGTTACTTTCTCACTCATCCGGCACGGGCAGGGGGCGCGTTCACCCGCAATAGGCGCAAGAGGCATTTTTCCATCACATAACGGGAATCCGCGCCGCTGCTCTTGAGCATCCGGTCGGCAGCATCCAGAATGTCGAGGGCGCGGCGGATACCCTGCGGTTTGAGCTTCTTAGCCAAGCCCGCCGCTTTATCCAGGCGGTAGCTGTAGTTTCCTTTGTAACCAAAGAGCTTCCCGACTTCCCCATAGGGAACGCCGCTGCACATACAAGCGGAAACACGCCAGGCATCAATATAATTTGAAGCTATCGGCCCCAAAAGCTGCGGCGCTTCGAGCTTCTGCGCAAACAGATCCGACATCAGCGCGAAGGCTTTCCGGCCGTTACCGGCGACAATCTCTTTCACCATATCAAACGCAAGGGCTTCCACACATTTGACGCAAACGGCATCGATGTGTTCGTGCCGTATCTCCCCGCTTTGCACATAGGCGCAGAGTTTTTCCGTTTCCGTCAGCACTTGCTGGGTATCCTTGCCGACAATTTCCATCATGTACCGGACGGTTTCGGCAGGGAATACACACCCCAACTTCTTTGCCCTAAGCTGGGCGGATTTGATAACATCCGCCTCCCCCGGCGGGTTCAGCTCTGCAATGTGTCCATAGACAGCCACAGCCTCCGCCAAACTTTTGTTCTTGGCAGGAGAAAAGTCGCTTCCCGTCTGCCAGAATACCAGTACACAATGCGCCGGGAGGTTCATAAGGAAGCGCAGGAAAGCGCTCTCTTTCTTGCCGGCTTTGCCTTTCTTTGGCTTCTCTTCCGTTACGGCTTGCTCCTCTGTGTCTTTTCCCTCTTTCTCCAAGGGATAATCCCGCACAAGGACGCAACTTTTTCCGCCGCCCAGCGGGAGAGCATTCACCGCATCCTCTATCTCGGACTGCGTGGTTTCTTTCCCCTCAAAGCGGTGGAAGTTGAAGTCAGCAAAGGCTTTATCCGGTACGGCCGCCGCGAGTGCCAGCGCAGCGCTCTTCTTTAGATAGGCATCCTTGCCGCAAATCACATACAGGCGGGCGAAGTCCCGCTGCTTGATTTGGTTTTTCAGTTCCGTGCCGTCAATGTGGAGCGTGGGAATCGCCTCCTTTGAACTCAACTCAGCTTAACTCAACTCAACTCAGCTTAACTCAGCTTAACTCAACTCAGCTTAACTCAGCTTAACTCAACTCAACTCAACTCAGCTCAACTCAACTCAGCTTAACTCAACTCAGCTTAACTCAGCTCAACTCAACTCAGCTTAACTCAGCTCAGCTCAACTCAGCTCAACTCAACTCAACTCAGCTTAACTCAACTCAGCTTAACTCAGCTCAACTCAGCTCAACTCAACTCAGCTTAACTCAACTCAGCTTAACTCAGCTCAACTCAACTCAGCTTAACTTAACTCAACTCAGCTAAACTAACACCCCGCAGCGGAATGGTCTTCATGACACCAACTGTATCAATGGTCTTCACGACACCAACTGTATCACCGGGGAAACGCCGTAACCTACAAAGCCGATATTCGGGGAGGGACGGGGTTCTTGCAAGCGGGAAAAGCCGATATTCGGGGAGGGACGGGGTTTTGCAAGCGGGAAAAGCCGATATTCGGGGAGGGACGGGGTTCTTGCAAGCGGGAAAGGATGTTTCTAAGGCGGAATGGTCTTCACGACACCAACTGTATCACAGGGGAAACGCCGTAACCTGCAAAGCCGATATACGTGGTAGGAGGGGGTTCTTGCAAGCGGGAAAGGGTGGGGACATGCAAGCGGGAAAGGATGGTTTGGAGGATGTTCTTAGCGGCGGTGGCAGGGCAGGAAAATAAGATAGTCTTATAAGTTTGCAGATCCAGGCCTTCGGGCGGGGAAGCGAAGCAGACGAGGGTATCGGCTTGGAGGAAGCCCTGGGGCAAGGCGGAAGGCTTACAGGCGGCATCGAAAAGGATAGCAGCAGAAGAAGCAGTGGTCTGCAAGCGGACAGCGATACTGTCCTTCGTGACGAAAGCCGCGAACTGCACACCGTCCCACAGGATGCTCTGCGTGAGGCCTTGCGCAAGTGTACCGTAAGCCGGCGAGATATAGGAAGCGGCATCGTCTGCAACGGCGGAGAGCGTCTTGGTCACGGGAATGTCGCGGAGGAGTTGAATCACGCCGGCCGGGTATTCGGCGTCACAGTGCGGCACTACCAAGGCATCCAATCCTGCGGCGGCGCGGTGCTCCAGAGCCTGTTCGGCATAGGAGGCGGTCATGGAACTCCCGCCGACCCCCAGCAGGAGGTTTCGGTCACCCTGAGAGACAAGCACAGAAGTACTTCTGTCTGCGGCCAATAGGGTGAGAGTCAGAGTGCGAGCGTTCGCAAAGCCATAGAGTGACAGTACGGGAACGGAGAGCACACCGCAGAAGGCGGCAAGCCGGAACCAAATGCGCGCGCGGCGGAAATAGGAGAGTACCAAGAAGACGCATATAACCATGGCCAAAACAGCCAGTGTTACCAAAGGGAAGCGGTTCTGCGGCAGCAGGGAGGGGAAAGGCAGCGCAGATACAGAACGGACAACACGCAGATACAAGCGCAGCAGCGGCAAACCGAGGGCGGAAACCGCATTCGCCAAAACGGGAAGCGGAGAAACCAAAGTACCTACCGCAGCAATCAGCAAAAGGAGGGACGCAGGCGGCACAAGCAGAAGGTTCGTCAGCGGGGTAATCAGAGGTATCGCACCGGAGAAGCGCAGCAAACAGATCGGCACAAAGAAAGCGGAGGCGAAAAGCGTTGTGCGCAGGGAGGCCGCAACGGATTGGATTGCCCATTCGCCGAAAGAGGGCTTCGGTTTCATCAGCGTTGGGTCGGGCGGAACCGGCGGCTTTCGAAAGAGCAGTATGCCGAGCGTACACCCAAAGGAAAGCTGCAAACCTGCGGCACCGGCCGAAAGCGGATTGGGCAGTACCAGCAGCAGCGCGGCAAACCCCAAGGAGTTCAGCGAGTCGGCATTGCGGTCGAAGAGTTTGCCGACGAGCAGGGTCATCATCATGATGCCCGCACGGCAGGCGGAGGCGGTGAATCCGGTCAGTGCCATAAAAAACAGCACAAACAGAATGGTGAATACCGCAGGGAACCGACTCTTCCGAAAGAGGAGCGCCAAGGCTCTGTACACACTCCAAGCCAAAAGGCTCATATGCAGTCCGGATACCGCAAACAGGTGCGAGATACCCAAGCGCCGGAAAGCGTTCGCCGTCGCGTACGGCAGGTTCTCCTCCCCGAGGAGCATCCCTTGCAGGAGCTGCCCCGGTTCTCCCGGAAACAGGCGGTCAAGGGTATCGAGGGTATAATCGCGAATTTTCAGTATATATTCGAACATATGTTCGATATAAGGTTTTGTGACGGTCAGATGCGCCGGGTGCAGAACGCCGAGATACATACCTTTGGCTTTGTAGCTTTCTGCAATGCCGGGGTCGGTTTCGCCCAAGGGATAAATGTCGCCGGAAAAAGTAAGGACATCACCGTATGCCGGGTAATACGGTGTCGTTGCAGATAAGCGCGCCTTCACATACACGTCCCGACCGTTCACCGAATCCAGCCGAAGCTCCGTATACCACCTGCCGTACCGCGCCTCTTCCCTGCCGATAACCGTTGCGGTAATCTGTGCGCCGTCGCCCTGCAAGGAGAGGGTCGGGTAGTAGACCAGACGCGCCTGCACGAAGATTGCGGCGGCGGCAACCGCACCGCAAAAGCTCACGAGTGTAACGGCACGCAAGCCCTTATGTCCCCGCGCCGTTAAGACTGCAAAAGCCGCGAACAGTAACCCGAAGAAAACGGCAACCCAGCCATAGATTCGCTCCGGCAGAAAGAAGAGCACCGCGCAGACAAAGAGGACAGTCAGCCCGGCAACAGCAAAAGGTCTCGCCATGGGCTATACCATCTGCCCCGACATCACCTTTCCGCCGAGCAAGTGGAAATGCAGGTGCGGGACGCTTTGGCAGGAAGCAAAGCCATTATTTGTCACAACCCGGAACCCGTCTTTCAAATCCAACTCTTTCGCAAGCCGGGCAATTACCGTAAAGCACTTGCCTACAGCAGCCGCATTCGTTTCGTCAATCCCCGCCGCGCCGTCGGCGATATGCTCCTTGGGTATCACGAGGATATGCACCGGCGCCTGCGGGTTGATGTCATGGAACGCGAGGATGCTCTCATCCTCGTAGACTTTCCGGCTGGGTATCTCCCCGGCAACAATCTTGCAGAACAAACAATCTGCCATTTCAATCACCTCCCATGAAGAATTGAATAAGCTACGCTTTTGCCAGTACGGCTTTAGCGGCTTCGAATGCGTCCGCGAGCAAGGCCGGGTCTTTCCCGCCCGCCATAGCGGAATCGGGCTTCCCGCCGCCGGAGCCGCCGGAAGCCTGCGCGGCTGCCCGCGCCAGATTCCCGGCATGGACTTTGGCGGCAACGGCCGCTTTAGCAGCACAGGCCGCAAACTGGAGCGTACCCTTGGCGGTCTTGGCGGCAAAGAGGGCGGCATATGCGCCTTCTTTCCCTTTGATATTATCACAAGCGGTACGCAAATCCTCCGCAGTGGCACCGGGAAGCTCTCCGTACACGAATGTAATGCCGTTAATAACTTCTGCTTTCTCCAAGAGGCGGTCCGCCGCCCCGGCGTTTTGCTTGCTCTTTATCTCTGCGAGTGCTTTCTCTGTATCTTTTAAGCTCTGCACCAATGCTGCGGCACGCTGCGGCAACTCCACAGGGTTCTGCGCTTTCAGATTGGCGGCTGCTTCCTGTATCAGGGTCTCCCTGCTCCGCACGGCCTCCAAGGCACCCTGCGCCGTTACAGCCTCTATGCGCCGCACACCGCCCGCCACAGAGCTTTCGCTCAGGATGCGGAACAAACCCAAGGCACCGCTGTTGTGCGCGTGTGTCCCGCCGCACAGCTCCGCCGATACCGCGCCTATTCGTACCATGCGGACAATGTCCCCATACTTCTCGCCGAAAAGTGCCATTGCACCGTGGGCCTTGGCCTCCTCCACAGTGGTTTCCAGCGTCTCCACAGGGAGGGCATCCCATATTGCCCGGTTCACCAGCGTCTCAATCTGCTGCAGCTCCTCCCGCTTTACTGCGGAAAAGTGCGTAAAGTCAAAACGGCACACGTCCTCCGTCACCGACTGGCCGGCCTGCTCCACATGGCTGCCCAAGACAGAGCGCATGGCGGCATGCAGCAAGTGCGCGGCGGTGTGATTGCGGCGTATTTTCTCCCGCTTGGCAACATCAATCGCAGCCGTCACCGTCTGCCCGACGGCCAAGCCGTCCTCCCCTGCCGCACCGTGGTGCAGGAACACACCGTCCGCCGTTTTGCCGACGGATGTGACGGCAAAGCCGGCGATAGTACCCGTATCCGCTGCCTGCCCGCCGCTCTCGGCATAGAACGGCGTCTCATCCAGTATAAGAATGCCTTCTTGGCCGGGCTCTAAGCTCTCCGTGGCCTCCCCGCCGGCATAGATGGCTGTTATCTTGGCTTCGCATTCGTTCAGCCCATAGCCCAAGAACACCGTCGGCTGTATGCCGGCCGTAGTCAGGCCGCCGGACTTCCAAGCATCCGCTCCGGCACCTTTCCGCGCCGCCCGGGAGCGTTCCCGCTGTTGGCGTGCCAGGGATTTGAATCCGTCCTCATCCAAGCCCAGACCGGCTTCTTCCAGTATCTCCCGCGTCAAATCCACCGGGAACCCGAAGGTATCGCTCAGCAAGAAGGCATCCTCCCCGGAGAGGTCGGTCTGCCCCGCTTGGGCTTTGGCTATCATCCCCTCCAAGAGGTTCATCCCGGCGTCCACATTGCGGGCGAAAGCCTCCTCTTCCCGGGCGATGACCTGAAGGATGAAGTCTTTCTTCTCCGAAAGGTTCGGGTAGGCCGCGCCGCTCTCACCGATGACGGTCTCTGCAACCTCCGCAAGGAACGGCCGGGTAATCCCCAGCAAGCGGCCGTGCCGCGCCGCGCGCCGCAGGAGCCGCCGCAGGACATAGCCGCGCCCCTCATTGGAGGGGAGTACGCCGTCAGATACCATCATGCAGGTCGAGCGCGTGTGGTCGGTGATGACCCGCAGGCTGACATCCTTCTTCTCATCCGCATGATAAGCGACCCCGGCAATCTCCGCGGCCTTGTCGAGCGTGGCGCGGACGGTGTCGACCTCAAAGAGGTTGTCCACCCCTTGGCACAGGCACGCCAAGCGTTCCAGCCCCATACCGGTATCGATATTGGCTTTTGCCAGCTTCGTGTAGTTGTTATGCCCATCATTGTCAAACTGCGTGAACACGAGGTTCCAGAACTCCATATAGCGGTCGCAGTCACAGCCGGGACCTGTGCAAGCCTCCTCGGCCCAAGCAGCCGCCGGTATGTTCCCGAGGTCTTGGAATCTGTGGCCTGTTGGGTGGTTTGCCCCGCGGTCATAGTAAATCTCCGAGCAGGGACCGCAGGGGCCTGAGCCATGGTCCCAGAAATTATCCGCCCTGCCCAGCTTCACCATATGCGCCGGGTCAATCCCGACTTCCTTTGTCCATATGTCATAGGCCTCTGTGTCCCCGGGTACCAACGCATCCCCCGCGAACACGCTGATGTACAGCAGTGCCGGATCCATCTCGGCATACTGCGTTATGAACTCCCACGCCCAAGCGCAGGCTTCCCTCTTAAAGTAATCCCCAAAGGAGAAGTTCCCGAGCATCTCAAAGAACGTACCGTGCCTGGCCGTCTTGCCGACATTCTCTATGTCCGGTGTGCGGATACACTTCTGGCAGGTGGTCGCCCGCGGTGGATCCATGACCAGCTCGCCGGTAAAATACTTCTTCAGCGGTGCCATGCCGGAGTTGATGAGCAGAAGCGACTTATCCCCTTGCGGCACCAGCGGGAAAGAAGGCAGACGGCTATGCCCCTTGGATGCGAAAAATGACAAAAAGATTTCACGCAAGTCGTTCAGGCTCGTCCATTTCATGCTTTGAGGCTCCTCACATCCGGGTTCATCTGGAAATAATATACAAATGACAACTGTTTCCCTTTAGACGATAATTTTAGCACTTTTCGCCACAATTGTCAATAGTTTTCACGAAATTTATGAAAAAAATTTACACGATTATGCCGAAAAAACCCCGCCAAAATCCTTCCGATTTTGGTGAAAGCGCATATTATCAACGATTTATTATTCTATATTCGCCAAATGCCGACCTTATTTTGCCTGCATGGAATAATGACAAACATAGGTTCGATATTTGGTATTATTTTCCTCATAAAAACCCGGTGACATTCTGTAACCTGTGGTTTTATATATTAGTATTACTATTATTCTGTTGCCCCGCTGCTTGCGGCGCATACATCTGCCAACACACACGCCGTGCAGCGCGGGCGCCCAGCTATGCAGACCGCCCGTCCATGCAACACGCAGCGGTGGCAAAAGTCATTGGATTCAGCGGGGGGGAGCAGTTCGCGCAGCGTTTGCTCCACTGCCTCCGGGTGCTTGCTCTGCACCAATCCCAGCAGGTTTGCTATGCGTATCACGTGGGTATCCGCCACCACAGCCGGCAAGCCGTATACATCGCCCAGAATCAGGTTGGCACTCTTTCGACCTACGCCGCGCAGCGCTGTCAGCTCTTCCATCGTGGCCGGCACTTTCCCGCCGTGACGCTCCAGCAGTTGTCCGCTCATCGTGATGAGATCGACGGCTTTTGCCCGGTAAAATCCGCAGGAGTGGATCAGCCGTTCTACATCCGTAAGATTCGCCTCCGCCATTGCCTCTGCCGTCGGATAGGCTGCAAAGAGTGCGGGCGTCACCAGGTTTACACGCGCATCCGTGCACTGCGCGGACAACCGCACCGACACCAGCAGTTGCCATGGGTCGGTGTATTGCAAGGAACACAGTGCCTCCGGGTAGATTTCCTTGAGGCGTTCTATACATATTGCAATGACTTCTTTGGGTGACACTTGTCTTTCTCCTTTCTCTTTCCTCAGGTTGGGTGGAATGGGTTTGCACTTGGGTTGGGTTCTTCCCCTCTGGGTAGATAATCACTTGGGTTGGTTGCCTCCCCGATTGGGGGCGCCGCCCCCAAACCCCCGCCCGGGGGGCCGCTTGCGCGGCGGCCCCCCGGGACCCCCCGCGCGCCAGGGGGGTCCCCCCTGGACCCCCCGTGGAGAAGTGCCCGCTTGGATGGAAAATTTGCCTTATGTCCTGTTGGGCAAATTTTCCATATGCGCTGCTTGGGTGCCTCTGCTTTGGTTGGGGGCAGGGTTTTGGTTTGCTGTG
>JAISUW010000025.1 GCA_031271865.1 Oscillospiraceae bacterium | reverse complement strand
GTCGGCATCCCCGCCGACCGAGAGGGCCGGGAGTTCAGCCGATTGCTCTACGGACCGACAGACTGCGCCTTCCTGACCGTCATAGCCGGCAGGACCTTGCGGGCCTTCCGGACCGGTCGGGCCGACTGCGCCGTCCAGACCGTCATAGCCGGCAGGACCTTGCGGGCCTTCCGGACCGGTCGGACCGACTGCGCCATCCAGACCGTCATAGCCGGCAGGACCTTGCGGGCCTTCCGGACCGGTCGGGCCGACTGCGCCATCCAGACCGTCATAGCCGGCAGGACCTTGCGGACCAGTCGGGCCGACAGGACCTTCCGGACCGGTCGGGCCTATGGCACCGTCTACGCCGTCAATACCATCGCGGCCGTCATAGCCCGGGAGACCTTGCAGTCCCTGCGGACCGGTCGGACCGACAGGACCTTCCGGACCGGTGGCACCGTCCAAACCGTCGGCACCGGCCGGACCTATAGAACCAATACCGCGCGGACCTTGCGGACCTTCGGGACCCTGCGGGCCTTCCGGACCGGTCGGACCTACCGCACCGTCAATGCCGTTGTAGCCGTCCAGACCCGGGAGACCTTGCAGTCCCTGCGGACCGGTCGGGCCTACGGGACCGGTGGCACCGATGGCGCCGTCTAAGCCGTTATAGCCCTGCGGACCTTGCGGACCTGTCACGCCGGCGACACCTTGCGGGCCGCGGGCGCCGACAGCGCCTGCAACACCTTGAATTCCCTGCGGACCGGCGACACCCTGCGGGCCGGTCGGACCTACGGGACCTGTCGGACCTTCCGGACCGGTCGGACCGACAGGACCGACTTCGCCGTCCACACCGTCAATGCCGTCACGCCCGGCACGGCCGCAAGCACCTTGGATACCTTGCGGACCTGTTGCACCGCGCAAACCGGGAATGCCCTGAAGTCCCTGCGGACCTGTGGCACCACGTGCACCGGCGACGCCCTGCGGACCGACGGCACCTGTAGCACCGCGCAGACCCGGAAGCCCTTGCAAGCCCTGCGGACCTGTGGCACCGCGAACGCCTGGGATACCCTGCGGACCGACAGCGCCCGTGGCACCGCGCAGACCCGGAAGCCCTTGCAGACCCTGCGGACCTGTCACGCCGGCACGGCCCTGCGGTCCCTGCGGACCTGTGTCGCCTTTGGCACCCTTGTTCCCGTCGGCGCCGCGCGGACCGACAGGACCTTGTACGCCCTGCGCTCCCGTTGCACCGCGGGCGCCGGGGACACCCTGCGGACCCTGCGCACCTGTTACGCCGCGCAGACCGGGCAGGCCTTGCACAGCAACACCGGCAGGACCTGCGGGACCTTGCGGACCCTGCGGACCTGTCGCACCGGCTAAACCCTGCGGACCTGTGGCGCCTGTGGCACCGCGCAGACCCGGCAGGCCTTGCACGGAGATACCGGCGGGACCTACGGGTCCTTGCGGACCGGTCGGACCTACAGGACCGACTTCGCCCTGGATACCTTGCGGACCGGTGGGACCAATCGGGCCGATTTCGCCTTGAATACCTTGCGCACCCGTATCGCCTTTGCAGCCTTGCGGCCCGCGGAAATACTTGCAAACGAATGCCGGGTCGGCATTGTAGGGGTTCTCGTTGCAAGATTCGCAGGCGACGTCACGGGCTGCAGCCGGGGCAGGACGAACCTGCCGCTCGCGGCGCTCGGGGTTATTACAATCTGCCATTTGATTTCCTCCCATAACTATAAGCAACGCTACTCGTTGCCTTCCATGATTTGTAATAGACTTCTGTCTCGGTCGCGGCTTGCCGAGCCGCTTGTGTACCCTGCGTGTAGATACAAAGAAACAAGGTATCCGCACCCCGAAACGCGGCAGGAGATTCCTGCCAAGCGAACAAATGTCCGCGTATTGGTTGTCCAAACCGCGCAACACCTGACGCATTGCCATTATATGCAAGGGATCGGCGATTGTCTACAGAAAGTTTTTGTTGCGTGGGGGTGGGGTTTTGGTGCTTTGTATAGATAGTATGAAAGGGTTTGCACTTTGGTTGGGTTCTGCCTTAGGGTATGCTGATAGGATTTCTTTGTTCCTCCACCCCGGGGGCGCGTCCCAACTACCTACCATCCCCATGCACCCCAACGCGCACCGCCGCATAAAATAGACAGAGGCACTGCGAATCGGTCTTACGCAACGGCCGCTTCGGTTCGTGCTGCATCTTCTTCCATTACATACAAAGGAGGAACCGCCTACCAATGGCTATGATACAATACGGCTGCGGCACCTGTCAGCCGCGGAAGAATGCCCGCGGCAATTCCTCCGTGCGCTGCGTGTCTGCGCACAACTGCGTGGCATATAACTCTGAGGCGGCGGGGTGCTATTGCAACCCGAACCGTCCATCGGGCAGCAGCAGTCCGACAGGTTCTACCGGCGGCACCGGCGGCACAGGTGTCTGCGAAGGCTGCACACCCGAGAGTTTAGGCATTTTCCCGCGGGACGCGCAGGGCAATTACGACTTTGAGCAGTTCTGGAAGAACCGCTTGGCGGAGGGCTGGGTGTACCCGATCTGCGAGGCGAATGTCATCCCCAATCACCAGAGCTACGATGCCTCCGGGAATGTCTGCGACTGGGAGTTCAACCACCCGCGCTCCGGTTGTACGCGCTGCCATGCGGCGATTGACTTAGGCGCGGCGGCTGTGGGAAACCCGGTTCTTGCCATGGCGGACGGGAAAGTGCTCTTCCATACGGACAACTTCTACGATGTGACCGGCAGCGTGGTTATCGTCCATGAAACAGCCGACGGTACGCCTGTGGTGGTGCGCTACGCGGAGTTCGAGCCCGATGTCACGGACGGGGCAGAGGTTCATAAAGGCGATGTCATCGGCTATATGGAAGCCAATACATTCAACCCTAACGGTTCCATTGGATACTTGATTCAATGGATGCTCCACACGGAGGTATACTTCGGAGCCAATGCCGATGGCACACTCATCCCGCTGCCAACAGGATCCTCTGACTTGGGTTCCTGCGCGGGGGATAACTACATCTATGTGACCGCAGCCTGCCCCGCCATCTGCGGCGGCAATGTGCAGTTCCAGCGCCGCTGCGACTTGATAGACCCGATGAATATAGAACTGCTGAAAGCGAACTACTGGACGGGGGCGCCGTGCTGACTTTTTCCTGTGAACAGATTGGCAATGTGTAAGTCACTGTTACGAAAGCCCAATCATCCCCAACAGCAGAATACCCAAATTGTTCTCATAGATTTCCGGAAACTGCTCCAGCGGCAGGGGAGAGCTTCCCGTTCCGACCTCTATGGTATAGCCCGGGCGGTTATACTCTTGAATGAACCAGTCTTTGTATCCGGCGTTCGCGCTCTCGTCCGGTGTGGTCATCGGGATATAGCCGGAGACCGCCTGCATCCGCAGTGCAAGGACATAGGAACCTGCCGGGTTGTAGTTCTTGTACTTCCAGAAAATGAGCTTGCCTTGCGAATGGTAAGCGAGAATCAGGTCATAGTCCGCCTGCTTGGTATAGGCGGCGAGTGCGATGGACTCCGGCTCCGTGAGCGGCGCTTCCCCGACAAAGTCACGCGGGGCGGGGCGGTCGTAGCCTTGCTTATACTTGATTTCCTTGGCCTGCTCCCAGCTTGCCGGATACTGCAGGTTCAGGTCTACCCCGCGGATGTTGGCTTTCCAGCCGTTTGGGAACGGCAGCTGCGGGAAGGCGTCGGCAATCTCTTTTGCCTCTATCCAATAGGGGTTGCTGTGCGCGAGTGCATCCGTCACGAGGTCCACACCGTCCGGATTGATTAGCGGCAGTATATCTAATGTATAATTGTGATACAGGCGGCTCCACGGCACACCGCTGAATGTGCTGTTTTCCGCATAGCCTTTGGCGTACTGCTCCAAGAACTTCATAACCAACGTGCAGGTCAGCCATTCATTGGCGTGGTGCGCCGCGCTGTAGCCGCAATGGGTCGAACCTTGCCCGAGCGTGAGCCTGTATATCGGCCGTCCCATAACGGATTGCCCGATGGTATGCACGGAGACAAACGGATACCGCGCCTGTAAGCCGTCTACCAGCAGGTTCAGCAAATCAAAGCTCATTTGGATGTCGTCAGGTACAACCGGATGCGGTGTCGGTACTTTCAGAACCTGCCCCTCCTCCGGTTCTGCTGTTCCCAAGCCCGGATTGGCGGCGCGGAGGGACTCCACGCGGATGCCGGCATTGCCTGCTATGCCCGCCTGCTTCTCGCCGGGTTTCACGACGTGCATTTGTGTCCCAATCAGGTAAGGGTAAAGCACCGCCCAGGTCGCCGGACCGCAGATGGCATCTTCTTTCAGTCCGTTCTCCCGCTGAAAGATGCGCAAATGCTCCGCTGTGTTCGGTCCGAAACTGCCGTCCGGGACAGCTTTCGTTATGCCCGCCCTGCGAAGCCCATGTTGTAACAGTTCCACTATGGAACCGCTGTCGCCCTCGCCCATTGTCCGCATCCTGTCCGCCTCCGTCCGCTTCGCCGGCTCTGTTTATCGTAGCTATGTGTGCCTATAAGGTATCAAAGCAGTTTATGCGTTTGGCGGCCGATACATTCAACCCGGTGCCCGGTTACGCGTAACAAGTTATCGGAATGGATGACCTTTTCCGCGTAACAAGTAAGGCAGCGCGGTGGATAATTCCCAATTGGGCGTCCTGTATGAGCGGGCTATTTGTATTTTGCATGGCAGCTGTTACGCGTAATGGGTTTTGCAAAAGGGCAACCGGTTACGCGTAGCCGACCGTTTCTTTGCGCGAGGCAGTACTTGACAAATGTGCAGAAATAATATATAATAGGAAGGTGTTCGGCTATCGCCGCAGCGCATATTCCGAGTTTAAGAAAGGCAACGGTAACTATAGATGGCAGTATTAGATGCACAATGTGTGCAGGACTTCATTCAATGCGCCCACAACGGTTGGCTGCAAGGCTGGCACGAACGCAACGGAGGCAATCTCTCCTACCGCATGAAAGCGGAGGAAGCGGCCGAACTGCAAGGTGCATTTGACGAGAGCGGGGAGTGGACGCCCCTCGGTGTAACGGCGGAGAACCTCGCAAACGAGTACTTCCTTGTGACCGGCACCAACCGCTACTTCCAGAACATCAAGCAGAAGCCGGCGGAGAACATCGGTATCTGCAAGCTCAACGCAGACGGCAGTGCCTATAAGGTTGTATGGGGACTGACGGTCGGGCATAAGCCTACCAGTGAGTTTGCTACGCACGTGATGAACCATAGTGTCCGCGTCAAAGCCACGAATGGAACATCCCGCGTTATCAGCCATGCGCACCCGACGGATGTCATTGCGCTTACCTTTATTCTGGAGAACTCTGCCAAGGCTTGGAGCCAAGCTCTCTGGCAGGCGATGACCGAGTGCGTGGTCATCTTCCCGCAGGGGGTCGGTGTGATAGAGTGGATGGTTTGCGGGGGTCCGGACATCGCCCGCGCCTCCGCCCAAGAGATGGAGAAATACGCCGCACTCATCTGGGCGCAGCATGGTCTGTTCTGCGCCGGCGACGACTTCGATTCCACCTTTGGTATGATGCACGCCATTGTCAAAGCCGCAGAAATCCTAATCAAAGTGTTCTCCAGCGGGAAGCCTGTATTGCAGAGCATAGAACCCGAGGGACTCCGCGACATCGCCAAGGCTTTCAACTTGCCTTTGGATGAGAGCCTCTTGGAGGACTGGGACAGCTTGGCGCTGCCGTTGCTTCCGTTTTAACCCTTTCCTTAAAACACTTCAGGAGCAGACATTTGTCTGCTCCTGCTGCTTTGCTATGTTTGCGGCGCTCAGCAATAGAAGCCGCAATTCGGATTGCAAGCGTTTGAACAGGGTGAGCAACTGCTCGAGCTTGAAGAACAGCCGGTGTACGAACCCGTGCCGCAGCCGGAAGAGCTGCAAGTTGAGGAACCGCAGTTCGCCGAGCCGTTGGAAGAGCAATTCTCATTCACATAATACCAAACCGTCAGTATAATCGCGGTCCGCCCATAGCTGTCGTTGAATGCTTCCGGAACGGCAAATTTCAGCGTCCCCGTCGCCGGGAAGTAGCGCCACGCCACTTGTTCTCCCGATGCTTCGTTGCCAGTGATACTGCCGTCGCTCATCTTGAATGTGATGGATACATCGATGACCTCTTTGCGTATCAGACGCTTGATTACGTCCGTCACGTTCCAAGATGCCTCCGTGCCGTCGTAAAAGTGGAAGTTCGCGTCTGTGAAACTGTATTCCAGACTGAAGTGCTTAATCATGTTGTGGCCTCCTTGGTGGGGTGGGGATTGAATTGAATTGAATTCAATCCCGCTATACCATCCTATGCCGAACCGGCAAGTTTTGTCCCACCCACATTATCCGATGCGATAGACAGAGAGTTCCGCATAGTCATAGGTAATGACGACATGGGTAGCGTTATTTGTGGTCATAAAGACAGTGAAGGCTTTCCCCAAGTCCTCCTCGGAGACGGTACAGACGGATTGCATGGAGAGGTTATACTCGCCGGTCATGATGGGGGTGGTAGCGCGCAATACGGTGCAGTCCTGCGCCGCCGTGACGAAGCCTACGGTTTTTTGGGCATCATCGAGCAGACCGATGGAGTAAACGACAGCGCACTTGCGGTGGACACCGATGTTTATCACAGCGGAGACGGCATAGACACCGGGTTCTGTCGGGCGGATGCCGTAGAGGAAAGAGCCGCTTGTGCCGACAGGAACTTCTGCGATGTCCATATTGGCACCGGGGCGCAATTCCGCTGTAAAGGGAACCCCCGCCACGCCTACCAAAGCCGTCGGGGAGCCGGTGACAATGCGGTTGATGTTATCGCAATAGAGTTTGCCGTAAGCCGGCGGGAAGGAATCGGAGTAACCTTGCGGACCTGTAGCGCCTGTCGCGCCTGTGTCGCCTGTGTCGCCCTTTTCGCCCTGCGGACCTTGGATGCCTTGGATACCCTGCTCCCCTTGCGGGCCTGTGGGTCCTGTGGGACCGAGGTCGCCCTGTTCGCCTGTGGCACCCGTTACACCGGGGCAGCCTTGGCAACCAGGGTAGCCCTGCATGCCGGTGGGGCCGATGGGGCCTTCCGGTCCGGCAGGTCCTGTGGGACCTGTAGGTCCGACGGGTCCGACTTCGCCAACGGCACCGGTTTCCCCGCGCAGGCCGCGCGGTCCGGGATTGCCTTGCGGCCCTGTCGCACCTACCGCGCCCGGCAGCCCTTGGAGTCCCATCGGACCTTGCGGACCCATTTCTCCTGTCGCGCCGGGAAGACCGCGGGGTCCTCTGGGTCCGATAGCACCCTCAATGCGCGGCACACGCTCGTTGTTTTGGTTGTTTGATTCTATAGGCAAAGCTTTTTCCCCCGTTTCGTTATTGTAGCAATTCATTCTATGCATTCTTTATCTATTTCTATTCAAAAGCGGCGCGCCATAGAATGCCGAAACGGAGGCGAAACGTATTCGCCTCCGGAAATATAAGAATTGCGTATATTATCCGATAGTTAGTTTTTGCCACAGCAGCCACCGTTGATAGGAGAGGCGGCGAAGAAAATTATAGAACGAGCCGTGTTTTGGGAGTGGTTGTGCAGCCATTAGACTGCAGTAAGGCATGAAATCACCGGTGCGCAATGCCTCCTGCAAGACGTGCAAAGATTCACCGCCATTTGGTATATCTATATCCCGCAGCAGCCGTAGGGAGGGCTCTTCCAAAAGTTTGCCGAAATAGGCCGCAACGTCTTCTTCTGTCATCCGGGCTTGACGGATCGTAGTTGCAATCTCTGCGCCTAAGAACTGCCTTCCGAAAGCGGCAGCGACGTAACGTAGGTTCTCCGGGGTGTCCAAGCCCTCTTCGTGCAGGATGTGCAAGCCTTTGCTTCCCACAAATACCAGTGAGGTAAAGGCATCCATACCCATGGTATGGCAAACGGAGTTCGGTCGGGAGAGGTAGTGATAGAAGCAGTCTTTCAGAGCCACACTTATCTTTGTGCGGCGAAGGGCTTCCTGCAGGAAAGCTACGTCTTCCGCATAACGCAGTTCTTCTGAGAAGCGCAAGCCCTGAAGAATATCTCTGCGGAAGATATGTTTCCAAACCGGTCCGTCTTGGCACGCAGCAAAGAGCAGCAATAATCGGTCACGCAGCTCTTTACCGGCTTTTACGGCATCCTCCCCCAGAAACCACAAGGGGAGGGGAATGCTTTTGTACGTATCAAAGTACATACCGCAGAGGCAATCCGCAGCATCATACGCCTTTGCGGCAGTATATAGGGCTTCATACATCCCGAAAGCACACCAGTCGTCCGCATCGCAGAAGCCGATGAATTCTCCCGAAGCGGCAGCTAAGCCCGTATTGCGGGCGGCGGAAACGCCGGCGTTCGGTTGGTGGATGACCTTGATGCGCGAATCCGCGGCAGCAAGCTTATCCGCCAGCTTTCCGGTGCCGTCTTTCGAGCCGTCATCTATTATGAGGATCTCAACTTCCCGCAGGGTTTGCTTTTGCAAACTGCGCACGGCGGTTTTCAAAGTCTTTTCGGCGTTATAAGCCGGTACAATAATACTCACTTTCGGCATAGGCTACCCTTTCTCCGCCGGCGGAATAAAATCCCCGCGGTTCACTTCGATGGAATAGCCGACACTTTCTATGCGGCGCTGCAGGCAGTAACGGCACTCGGCGGCTTCCTCGCCGGTGCAGATTTTGTTGTCATAGAGCATATACTTACGGCGCACCGTAACCGGAGAGAGGTTGGGCATGACGATGTTAGCACCGGCAAGCAAGCCTTTCTCGCGCCCGAGCGGGTGGACCGTGCCCAGGGCGGTCGTGGCGGGGAGTAGCGCATTCGGTTGCATCAGGCGCAGGACTGCCAATAAGCGCAGGGTCATTTCGAGTGTGCCCGGGGCTTCTTTTGCGAAAGGCGTATCCTTATGCGGTAGGAACGGACCGATTCCCACCATCGCGGGAAGGAAAGAATGTATGAATTCCAAGTCGTCCAGCAGACAATCCGTATCCTGACCCGGCGAGCCGACCATGAAGCCGCAGCCGACTTGGTATCCGATGTCCTTGAGGTGCTGCAGGCACTTCAATCGGGAGGAGAGGCGCATTTCCTCCGGGTGGAGGGAGGCATAGTGGGCAGCATTCGCGGTTTCGTGCCGCAGGAGGTAGCGGTCGGCGCCCGCGTTGAACAGGGCTTGGTAGCTCCGGCGGGAGCGCTCGCCCATGCTGAGGGTAATGGCGCAGTCCGGGTAGTCTTTGCGCAGGTCGGCAACAATGGCGCAGAGACGTTCGTCCGTGAACCATGGATCCTCGCCGCCTTGCAGAACAAATGTGCGAAAACCGAGCGCATAACCGTTTTTGGCGCAGAAGTGAATCTCTTCGGGCGTGAGGCGGTAGCGTTCGGCTTTGGCATTTCCGGCACGTATCCCGCAATAGAGGCAGTTATTCTTGCAGTAGGAGCTGATTTCAATCAGTCCGCGCAGCCAGACGGCCTTGCCGTAGACACGCTCCCGCACGGCGCGGGCACGGGCGAAGAGGTACTCCGTATCTGCGGCGGAGATGTCACACAGCAGACAGCGAAGCTCCTCACGGGGGAGGAAGCCGTTGGTTTCCAGTTTGTCAATACGCTGTTTCATATTGCCCGGCCTATCTTATACCAAGTTCTTGTCATCCGCTGAAAGAAATGAATATGCGCCCTAACCTTATTACTTATATATATGATTATACACAGCGTCAGTAGTTTTGTCAAGGTCATTGGTGAAGGGTGCGGATGTTAGCCGTTGTCCGATGGGAGGATGTTTGTAGCCGTTATACGCTCTCCGGCGGCTACCCACATCGCGGGGCGTATACCAAGCATGAGGGTCGCATTGGTGTTCAGATAACAGAGCTGCCCCTGACCGTCAACGGCCGAGATGGCAGTCCGTCCGTCACCGGGGGAACGGAGCCACCAGGTTTCCGGCGCGCCCGGCAGAATGCGATTATTTTCGGTGGGGAGGTATTGCTCCGCCTCGGTGTAGGAGAGGAGGAATACCTTGTCATCTGTATCGGATCCGCCGGGCAGGCTTTGCGTGCCGTCGGGGAAGGTGACTTGTCCGTTCGTGAGGTGCGCAGTGCGGATTTGTTCTTGCTCTGCCGGCGTGAACTGCGCCAAGAAATCGCCGTTGAGATAGGCGCGGATTGTGCTGCCGGCCCAGTCGGCGCTTTTTCCATCGGCGTAGTACATCTCACGCTCCGTGAGCTGTACGGACAGCAGGAGTTGCCGACCCGGTTCGTTTGCTATCACGAACCAATCGATGCCGCCGAAGCTGACTTCGGCAAAGCTGCCGCTGTATTCCGGGGCAGTATAGCCCCCCGCCGGTTCGCCGTCGTTGTCCATATGCGCAACAAACAGCCGCAGGCCGATGACGGTGAGATACAGCAGAGGAAAAAGCAATACGGTCAAACCGGCTGCACGGAGTCCTTTCCATTTGCGCCCGGCTCTGCGGCGCTTTCGGCTGCTTATAAGCAAAACAGCACCTAAGCCCACCGACAGCAGCAGCAGACTGAAGATAATGATAGTGATTGCTATCACCGCGGAGGCCTCCTTTGCGCAGCGTGGGGTGCAGCTTCAGCTGCATACGGGGCGGTTCGCGAACCGCCCCGGGGCTTCGCGAAGCCCCTACCCCTTGAGCAGAGTGTTCTTCACATCCGTAATGAGCATATGCCCGGGGGCGTGGCTGATGGCAAAGGGTGGTTTGGTAGCCATGACAGCGGCTTGTGGGGTCACACCGCAGGCCCAGAAGACAGGGGTCTCTCCGGGGCGGATGGTCACGCTGTCGCCGTAGTCGGGCTTGCCGATGTCTGCGATTCCAATCACCGCAGGGTCGCCGATATGCACCGGGGCACCATGGACGCGCGGTACGGCGGCAGTTACCGTGACTGCGCGGACGATTTGGTCGGGCGGGAGGGGGCGCATACTGACCACCATATTGCCGTGCATCTTCCCGGCGGGGGTGCAGGCGATGTTGGTGTCGTACATGGGGACATTGCGGTTCTCCTCAATGTGGCGGACGCTTACGTCCGCTTCCAAGAGCTCACTCTCAAAGGAGAAAGAGCAGCCGATTAGGAAGGCGACCAAGTCGTCCCGCCAGAGGTCGGATACATCCGTGCGCTCCTCGGTGAAGACACCATCGCGATAGACCCGATAGCGCGGAATGTCTGTGCAGACATCCGCAGCGCAGATGGATTGCAGGCGGCGGCTGCCGACTTCCGTTACCTCGAGGATGGGGCAGGGCTTGGGGTTGCGCTGCGCAAAGAGCAGGAAGTCGTAGGCGTAGTCAAAGGGCAGGACGATCATGTTGGCTTGGGCATATCCCGCGCACATTCCGGAGGTCTGTCCGGTAATCTTTTGCTCCCGTATAAGGGTGCGGACTTCGGCGGGGCTGACGTTGGCATAAGGGTTGGGCATGGGGCTTGTCCTTTCGAATGCTTGGCGTATTTGATGTAAAGCAATAGCAGACCGATACAGAATCTGTGTACCGTTGCTTATTCATTGAGGATTCGTACCTGTTTCAGCGGCTTCCAGACGAGAACAGCGGCAAAGCCGCTGAGGAGGCACTTGACGAGTGTAAAGGGCACATTGAAGACGAGAAGACCCTGCCAGAGCTTCTCCACACCGGGCAGGAGGGCGCGGTACATCCCGAGGATGGCGTCCATGCCCATGAGCCGGCCATAGACCGGATAGACCAAGAACAGATTGGAGGGGAAACTGACGGCAGCGGCGGCCAAGGCGCCGACAGCGGCACCGAGAGCGGCGCCGCGCAGGTTTTGGTTCTTTCGGTAGATCAGACCGGAGCCCAACACGAAGGCGGAGGACAAAATGAAGTTGGACAGTTCCCCAACGCCGCCGGTAAAGGTGTGGAACAGCCCGGTGGCGTTCTTCAGAAGGCAGACGATGATGCCGTAGGGTATGCCTAAGAAGTAGCCTGCCAAGAGTGCCGGGAGGTCGGACAGGTCGAGTTTCAGGTATTCCGGTGTGAGGGGGGTGGGTACCTGAATCAGGAAGAGGACAACGGATACCGCAGCCAGTAAGGCGCAGGCAATGCATTTTCTGAGGTTCAGCGGTTTCATGATGGATGTACGCTCCGTTTGGTGGGTTTGTGTCTATTATATCATTTTTTGCGGATTTGTCAAGGTTGCAGTTAATGGTTACAAACGGTAACAAAAAATGCACCGGTTTTTAGAAAAACTTTTCCTTTACAATCTGGTGGGAATTTGTTATAATTTAATGTAGTAAATCACACCGACGCCGAGCATGGGTCGGTGGGAACGGAGAAGAGAAAATGGCAAAAGAAGCGAGCTTGCCGTCCGGGTATGACGGCATTATCCCGAAGAAAGAGCGCATGACGTACTACTTCGGCGGCTTGGGGCAGGGGATGATGTATGCGTGTATGTCCAGCTACATATCCGACTTCTACCTCAATGTAATGGGTCTGGCTGCCGGGTTTGTGACTTTCCTGACATTGGCGAGCCGTATCTGGGATGCCATCAACGATCCCATCATGGGGACGGTGATGGATCGCTTCCGCCCGAAGCGCGGTTATATGAAAGGGTACCTGTTCTGGTCGCCGATACCTATTGCCGCGCTGACCATGCTGCTTTTCATTGTACCGAACATCCCGGTCGGGTGGAAGATGGTCTATGCTGCAGTGACCTATGTGCTGTGGGACTTCTTCTATACGATAGGGGACATTCCGTTCTGGGCGCTGCCCAACGCCATGACGCCGAACCCGAATGAGCGCGGCCGCGTCATTTCTATCAGCCGCACTACAAATGGTATCGGTTCCGCCGTGCCGATGTTCCTGTTCATGGGGCTGGGCTATATCCTGCCGTCGCTTGGCTTAGCGGGTAACGGCTTGGAGAAGGTGAAGTACCTTGTGATGGCCGGCATTGCGTGTGTGGTCGGTGGGGGGCTGTTTTACCGCACCTGCTTCGGTGTGCAGGAACGCGTTGAGATGCGCTCCGCCATGCAGGCGGATAAGGAGAGCGGCGAATTGCCGCCCAATGCGCTCAAACTTGTGTTCGGCTGCAAGCCTTTGGTGATGACCATCCTCATGGGCATCCTTGCCAGCGGGCGGTATCTCTACCAAGCCGGTGCGATTCATGCGGCGCGGTATACATTTGTTATGAATCCCGACAGCCTCGCGGGAAAGACCGGTGCGGAGTTGGAGAAAGCCATCCAGTCCAATATCTCTACCGTATCCCTTGTGCTGACCATTGTCGTGACGCTTGGGATGTTCGGCTCCATGCTTGCCGTGCCTTCGCTCATGAAAAAGCTCAACTACAAGCAGCTCATCATGGGGTCTGCACTTATCGGCGGGGTGTCCGGGATTATCCTCTTCCTGCTGAAGTACAATAACTTCTGGCTCTGCCTTCCGTTTATCTTCTTTGCCTCCATACCTTTGGGTGTCATTAACGTCGTCAGCTATGCAATGATTGGCGACTCGCTGGACTATATGGAGTGGCAGACCGGTTACAGACAGACCGGTATCGGTCAGGCCTGCCAGACTTTTGTCAATAAGTTCTCCAATGCGATTGCTACGGCTTCCATTACGCTGACCTATGGGCTGATTGGGTTGGACAAAGTCGTTGCCGCCTCTGCTGAAGCGACCATCAACCCTCTGAACCTGGAGAACGGAATGCGCGGCGGAATCTTTTCCTTGGTTTCGCTCGTGCCGTCGATTTCCATGCTGCTGTGCACCATTCCGTTGCTTTGGTATAACATGACCGGACAAACGAAGGCGCGCGTTACGCAAGAGCTTGCCGAAGCGCGTGCCGCCCGCGGTGCTGTTCGGACAGCGGAGGATACGGAGATTTAGCCGCGGTAGGATTTCCCATTGCAAAACTTTGTCAATTATGCTATAATGCATATAGATACTACAGAAAAGGTGAGAGTACATGAAACAATTCACTAAGCGGTTTGTCTCCATGATGCTTGTTGCTGTGATGCTGTGCTGCATTTCTGTCAGCAGTTCTGCTGCCAAGCACAATGCTTCTTCCTGCAAACTTACACCGATCATAGAGGTCGGCGGTATTGGCGATGCCCTCTACAGTGACTACGGTACGGAGAACGAAAAGAGGTACGCCGTTACTTCTCCAGACATGGATGCACTGATGAGCAAGCTTCTGGAGATTTTGACCAAGGTGGCTTGGGGCTTCATTGACACGAGTTCAGCCGTCGATGGGCTGAAGCTCCTCGCGGAAACGCTCTTCGGAGCCTACGCGATGGACGACAAAGGCAAGTCCATCCTGCCGATTTCCGCAAAGCCCAATGAGGATCCGGACACGCGGGACCATACCAAAGGCGATAAATACCGCTTTACTTACGACTGGCGTTTGGATTTCTCGACGAATGCCGTGCGGCTGAATACATTCATCAACCAAGTCCTGCGCAGCACGGGACATTCCAAAGTCAGTATCATGGCGCACAGCGAAGGCGGTTCCATTGTGACGGCCTATCTCGCGAAGTACGGTTCCGCAAAACTGGAGAACGTTGTTCTTCTGACCGTGGCCTCGGGCGGCGTTTCGATGGTCGATAAGCTTCTGACCAAGCAAGTCAACTTTGATGCAAATACGGCGCTGGCTTTCCTGACGAACTTAGTCGCTGGCATGATGCGCGGCGAGTGGACGAGTATCCCGGTGCAGGGACTGATTTACGGTGTGCATTATTCGGGTATTCTCCCGCTGCTGTGCTGGATTCTCAACGGACTAGTAGCGGCCGCAGGTGAGGAACTGTTTGATGAGGTTCTGATTCCGCTGTTCTGTAAGTGGCCGGTGCTGTGGTGTTTCATCTCGACGGAGGAAGCCTATGTCCAGGCCAAGAAGATCCTGCTTGACCCGGTGAAGAATAAGGAGTTCATAAAAACTGTCGATAAAGTGCACTATAATGTGACGATGCGTTCCAAAGAACTGTTTGCCATGGCGCGGGACAACGGTGTTAAGATCAGCGTTATCGCCGCCTATGGTCTGCCGCAGATGCCTGTCGTTACTGACTCCATGACCAGCTCGGATGCGCTTATCGATACATCTCTCGAAAGCCTCGGCGGTACCGTTGCAGACGTCGGCAAGACGGTCGGAGCACAGAGGAAAGACCTTAAACACAATCATATCAGTCCCAACAAACAGGTCGATGCCTCTACTTGCCTCTTCCCGGAAAGCACTTGGTTTATCCGTGACCATATGCACTTTAAATGGCCGCCCGATAGCTTCCTCGATTACCTCCTCACCAGCAAAAAACAGCCTACCATTACTTCTAATACCTCCTATCCGCAGTTCCTTACCTATGATGCCGATGGGAATTTGATTGCGGATAGTTGAGTGACGATTGTTTGTGTTTTTGCAGGCGCGGTTCTTTTGCCGCGCCTGCTTTCTTTTTTGTGTGGGGTTTTGGGTGGGGGCGCCGTATTACGGCGCCGGCGGAGGAGCCGCATTGCGGCTCCTGCGGGGCACCGCAATGCGGAGCCTACGCCGCTACTTCCAGGGCAACGGCAATGTTCTCGATGGCATCCCCGCGCCAGGTGGCTTTGGCTGTATCTCCGGTCAGGGTAATCTGCGCCTTTTGGTCGGTAATGTCCGCGAAGCGCAGGGATTGGTAGGCATCGTCAAAAAGGGATTGCGCTGCGGATAGCTTCAGTCGTGTATTGGATTGCGAGCTTTCCAAGGGTTTCAGGCGTAAAAGGCATGTGCGCGTAACAGAGAGCGGCAGGGACTTGCCTTTCGGCGCGTAGATTGCTTCGGATTGGAGGAGCAGTTCGCCCTCTTTGGGTTTTGCCGTTGTCCCGATCGGCACGGAGAACCACAGAAAGCGGATGACATACCCGGTGTGGCGTATGTCAACGATGCTCTCTGCGGTTGCGCGCGGAATGGATTCACTGAATGAGAATTGTGTTTCCGCCTCTGCATAGGCATCCGCCTGCACAAAGCGGGTGGAGCCGTCGGCGTTTTCTATTACCCCGGAGGAGAGGAGCGTGCCGGCTACGACAGCTTGCCCGACCTTCGCTTGGCGTTTCCCGGCATAGACCTCGAGGGCGCGCAGTACGCCGGTCTTCGAAGCGATGATGTTTACAGGCTTTAGTTCTTCTTGCGTATCTGCGGCGTTCTTGCCGTCCTCCTCCAGTATGACAATTTCCGCTGTGGAGCCGCGCAGATTGAGGGCGCACCACGAAACGCCGGGGAGGTGTCCCAGAGCCGATTTCGCCATTTCTGCTGCATCGATGGAATTGCGCCACAAACCGATATGCAGTCCTTCTTCGGCGAAGGCTTCGCGGATGGTTTCCTCCGCTACAGCATTATTGCCCAGGACGTCTATGCTCCAGACCGCCTGTGATAGGCATCCCAAGGCGGACAGAAAGATGACCATACCAATGACCAGACCCACGCGCTTGCGGTACTTAAATGTAAAGAATGGCAGGCCGTACTTCTCCTGCACTTTGGTGCGCATGGCCGCTTTCTTTGCCGGCTCGCGCATGGCTTTGTAGCCGTTGATGGTCGTATTGGCGGAGAGCTGCCCGTTGCAGAACTTCACATCCCAAATGGGTATGCCTTTGGCGGCACAGAGATTCAGAAAGCGCTCTGGGAAGCCGTCCCAAGCGCAGAAGCGGATATACCCGCGAAGCAAGCGCAGTAGGCGGATGAAGAACATGACTTACCTCCGTGACGATAGGCTGTGTTAAGCTGTTGTGTAATGAATATCCGTGATTTCTCCGGCGAGCATGATTTCATCCCCCTGAAAGGTCTTGACTTCCAGATCCACACCTTCAAAGGTGATGATTAAGCCTTTGGTGCCGAGCTTTATCAGCTGCGGTGCGTAGACCAGGATGCCCTGCACACCGTTGATGATGGCTTGCCTGTTGCCCAGAAGCTCTACCCCGGCATAGCCCGGCAGGATGGATGCCGGCAAATCCAGCGAGTCTCCGATGGCGTGGAGCTTTTCAGCGGCAGTGTTTTTCTTGCCCTCTACGAAGGCTTTACGGTTACGGTTGCGTTTTGCAGGCATAATCCAACCCTCCTATATCCTTATGTATCGTATGCGAAAGAGCACAAAAACATACAAAAACACAGACAGCAGTGAGGCTGTCTGTGATGCTTTAGCGATTCGAGGCTCAGCTGTACTGGAAGAAGCTGAGGATGAACTCCACGAGTTTGCCGATGACCTCTCCAATGAAATATAAGGTGGGACCCAGGAAAGAGGAGAGGGCCGTCGCCGTAGCTTCCGGCGCATTGAGAATAGTCATGAAGATGTCTTTGAGAACCTTGACGAAATCTGCCGATGTCATACGGGGATACCTCCTTTAGCGGTTATGCCGTTTGCGTGGCGGGTGTGTGCGCTTTAAGCTTCGAAGAAGCCGATAATGAGGTTAATCAACCATTCGGTTTTCTCTGCCATCTGGGTAAAGAGACCGGCCAGCGCACTGCCCAAACCGCTGCTCACACCCAGCAGTTTGATAATAGACAGAATGCCGTTGAAAACCAGGTCTATGATGCCGCCGACTGATAAATCCATTTTTAATTCTCCCTTCTTGCGAATGTTCTATCGGTTTGTCGCTTGCTTGGAAAAATCTCCTCACCGATTCGGACAACCTGATATGTATTTATTGTAGCATTTTGTCATGCACTTGTCAAGAGATTTCTGACGCTTATCAGACAGTTTTTACTTCATTCGGGTTCCTTTGCGGGATAATTCACCTGCTATTCACAGAATTGTCAGGAATGTTTGCTTGCCTTGCCTTGGATGTCAGGTAAACGAGCAGTGCCGTGATGTCAGCCGGATTGACGCCGGAAATGCGTGCCGCTGCGCCGACCGTAGACGGACGGTGCCTTTCCAGTTTCTGGATGGCTTCTGTGCGCAGCGAGGGTATGCGCCTGTATTCCAAATCCGGCGTGAGTGTCATCGTTTCATGCCGTTCCATATCTCGGCGCTGCTGTTCGCCGCGCCGCAGATAGCCCGCGTACTGTTTGTCCGCTTCCATTGTGTGACGGTAGGGGGAGGGGAGGGAGCATTGCTCCGTTTTAGCGGCACTTTCGATTTGCGCTTGCTTTTCCAAGAATCGGTTCCACCGCTCGTCAGAGACTAGACCGAGTTCATGCCCCAATGGGGTGAGACGGCGGTCGGCAGTATCGTGGCGCAGAAGCAGGCGGTACTCCGACCGGGAGGTCATCATGCGGTATGGCTCGTCGGTACCCTTGTTCGTAAGGTCATCGACCAATGTTCCGATATAGGAAGAGGAGCGCGGCAAGATAAACGCGCCCTCCCCGCGGACATAGCGAGCGGCATTAATTCCGGCGATGATGCCTTGTGCCGCGGCCTCCTCATAGCCGGAGGAGCCGCAAAATTGCCCGGCGCCGAAGAGTCCGGGATAATCAATTAACTCCATCGTCGGCTTCATGGCAAGCGGGTCGACGCAAGTATATTCAATCGCATAGGCGTAGCGGAGAATCTCCGCATTCTGCAATCCGGGGATGGTACAGATGAACGCCGCCTGCACTTTCTCCGGGAGGGAAGTGGACATCCCTTGGAGGTATAATTCATTTGTGTTGCTCCCACACGGCTCCAAGAAGAGGGAGTGGCTTTCCTTGTCGGGGAAGCGGTACATTTTGTCCTCGATAGAAGGACAGTAGCGCGGGCCGATGCCCTGAATCTGTCCGCTGAATTGGGCGGAGGAAGATAGATTGGACAGAATGACAGATTTTGTTTCCAATCCGGTATGTGTCAGATAGCAGGCGAGTGTTTGCCGGGGCGGAGACAGCTCGTTAAGAAACGAGAAGCAGACAGCTTCCGCATCCCCGGTTTGGATTTCGGTTTGGGAGAAATCCACCGATCGGGCATTGATACGCGGCGGTGTGCCTGTCTTAAAGCGCCGCAGCGGCAAGCCCAATCCCCGCAGACTGTGCGCCAAACCAACAGCGGGTGGGAGGTTGTCCGGTCCGGACGGGTGCGAGTGGCTTCCAATATGGATTTGCGAATCCAAGTAGGTACCGGTGGCTATCACAGCCGCCTTTGCTGTGTATATACTGCCCGTACGCGCCGTTATCTGCCAGCCGTTCGGTGCCATTTTCAGGTCTTCGGCTTCCGCTTGCAGTAGAAACAAGTTTTCTTGCAGCTCCAATGTGTGTTTCATGCGCTCGCTGTAACTGCGGCGGTCGATTTGCGCCCGCGGGCTTTGGACAGCGGCACCCTTGGAGAGATTCAACATTCTGGCTTGCAAAGTGCAGGCATCCGCCGCCAAACCCATTGCGCCGCCGAGTGCATCAATCTCCCGCACCAGATGGCCTTTGGAAGTGCCGCCGATGGCCGGATTGCAGGGCATATTGCCAATGGCGTCCAAGTGCATGGTGAGGAGCAGTGTTTTACAGCCCAAACGCGCTGCCGCAAGGGCGGCTTCTATGCCGGCATGTCCGGCGCCGAGGATGAGGACATCATACGAGTTCTGCATGGCAAGTAATCCTTGTTTAAAAATGTTTCACGTGAAACATTTGCTTGTAACTGTTGATATATAATGGAAAGCGCAATTGTGAACAAACTACTTGCCGACGCAGAAGCGGGCAAACACCGCCTCCATCACTTTGATTTGGGTATTCTCCCCGGTGAGGTCAAAGGTGGCTTGGAGGACTTGTTCCAATTCCTGCTGGAAGATGTCTATCAGCGGAATGGGCAGCGATATGACCTCAATAGCGAGTGAAAGAGCCCCGTGTATCTCTTCGATGAGCGCCTCTTGCCTGGCGGAGCAGAGGATGGGGTCGTTGGGCGGGGCCGGGGATGTCTGCGTCAGTTGCTGGATAGCAGGAACGATTTTGTCAATACCTTGCCTGTGCAGGGCACTGATTTCTACGCACTTGAAACGGTCGGGCAGGGAGGAGGGCGACAGTTCTTCGTGTGGGTCGTCGTGTTTATTCAAGAGCAAAAGTGTTTTCGCAGGCTTGCAGGATTGAAGTAGTTCCAGATCCGTACTTGACAACGGTTTGGTGCTGTCCAAGACAAGCAGAACAATTTGCGCGTTCTCCATCGCCGCACGGGCGCGGTCTATGCCGATACGCTCTGCCTCATCGGCCGGGGCGCGGATACCGGCGGTGTCTTGGAGCAGGAGTTTGATGCCGTCGATGACCACCATTTCCTGTACGGTGTCGCGGGTTGTACCGGGGATTTCCGTTACAATGGCACGATCATAGCCTAAGAGCGCATTGAGAAGCGTGGACTTACCGACATTCGGACTGCCGATGATGGCAACTGTCAGGCCGTCTAAGCGAGCGGCATTGGCTTGCGTGGTCATCAAGAGAATATCGCATTCACGGCGCAGTTCCTGCAGAGGCTTAATGAAAGAACGGAAATCAAATACGGCGCCGTCCTCCTCCGGATAATCCACCGTAAATGCAGTTTCCGCTGCCATATTCAGGATTTGCTCGCGGATGTCCAAGAATTTCCGATGGAGAGAACCGTCCAAGAGCGCCGAAGTGAGTTGGACTTCCTGCTCCGTCTGCGCGGTCAAAAGCCGCGCGATACTCTCCGCTTCATCCAAGCGAATTTTTCCATTGGTAAAGCGGCGCGCTATGAATTCGCCGGGTTCCGCCAAGCGTGCGCCGGCGTTCAGTACTGCCTTGAGGCAGAGTTGCAGAACGGTGCGGCCGCCGTGGCATTGGAATTCGGCGACATCTTCGCCCGTGTAGCTTTTTGGTCCGCAAAAACGCAGGCAGACGCACTCGTCGAGCATATCATGGTTGGCATAGAAATGCCCCACGCGGCAGTCCGGGTACGCAGTCTGCGGCGCCGCGGAGCTATGCAAGGGAATAAAAAGTTGGTCGGCAATCTCCCAAGCCTTCGTACCGCTGATACGGACAATCCCCACGCCGCCGATGCCCGGCGGGGTAGAGATGGCGGCGATGGTGTCATAATTAACGAACAGCATTTTGCAGCTCCAATGGAATCGGCAGATTATATAACCGCATGGCAATGCGGATGGCGGTATCGGTCAGCGGGACGCAAAGCGAAATGTCGTTGCCGTCGCTGCGCAGGAGGGAACCTATGTACGGGATGATGCCCAGCAGCGGCGTTTCGGTGCGGTCTACCATATCGTCAATTCCAAGCAACCGACCCTTGACGGCACCCTTCGGGTCGTAACGATTGATAATGAGAAAGCTCTTCGGCACACCGAGCTTATCGATTTTTTTAGCGGCGGCCGCGGCACTCCGAATGCTCGCCTCATCAGCCGTGCAGACAATCAGCGCCGTATCGGCTGCTTTTGAGGCAAGTTCCAAGCTGAATCCCAGGCCGGCAGCACAGTCGATGATGACGGCATCATATTCCGGATAGAATGCGAGGAGCTTCTCGATGCTGTCGGGCGGAATCTCGCTGCCAATGTTGGGGGCGGAGAGCAGTGCATAGCGGTGGTGCAAAAGTGCCTGCTCCGGAGTGCAGATTCCATTTAATACATCCAACCAGGAGAAGATTGCTTCCCCCGTCATACCGGAAAGAATATCCAAGGAAGGCAGATAAACATCACAGTCAATCAAGAGCGTTTTGTGTTCCTTACATAATTGAAGAGCCAGCGCCGTACTGACGGTGCTTTTACCGACTCCGCCCTTTCCGCTTGCGACCATAAAAACGCGGCGTTCCTGTTTCATTCGAATGCCCTTCCATCCTTATATATCAATGCATTGCGCAGAATGTTTCACGTGAAACATTATCCAAGGAGTGTATTGGGGGTGACACCTTTTTCAATTAACCCCGTGTCGCTGAAATAGTATTTGTAAATCTCCGCAACCGTAGGAACTACCGGGCTGGAGTTCTTGCAAAGCTCGCCGACGGCGATGACCGCAATTTCCGGTTTGTCTGCGGGCGCAAAGGAGATGAAGATACCGTTGTTCATCTTCACCGAGCGGCCGTTGATTACACGCGTCACCTGTGAAGTCCCGGTCTTTGCGGCTACGACGACGGGAAGGGATGCAAAGGCGCGTCCGGCAGTGGAAGTGGGGCTGGAACCGAGGGTAATCATCGCGTCTTTTACTATGTCGTAGTTCTCTTTGTCCACACCGGTCTGGCCGAGGATTTCAGGTTTGTTCTGGAGTATCGGCTCCATGGAGTTGGCATCGCGGATGGATTGGATAAAGTGCGCGCGGTAGCGTGTGCCGTTGTTGGCAATCGTCCCCGCATAGACAGCCATCTGAATCGGCGTAAACAGATTCGATTGACCGATAGCCGTCTGCACATTATATCCGGCGTACCACTGCTGCCCGAGGGACTGCCGACGCTCCGGGGATTCCATAACCCCCAAACTCTCGGACAGCTCAATGCCGGTCTTTTGCCCCAATCCCATCGCGCGGCGGTAGGAGTTAATACGGTCGTACTGCAACTGCGCCCCGAGGTTATAGAAGAATGTATTGCAGGAGTCCACCAAGGCCGTCTTGACGGTCAAAGCGCCGCGGTGCAGATACAACTGCGGGCAGTGGTAGGCGGAGTCGCCGTAATTGTATACGCCGGTGCAGCGCCATGTGTAGCTCTCGTCTATCAGTCCCTCCTGCAGGGCGGCGAGGGCGACGCTGACCTTTATCGTAGAACCCGGCTCATAGGAACCCAGCAGGGCGCGGTTGTAGAGCGGCGCCGTTGTGTCGGCATTGAGCGCGGCGCGGTTTTGTTGGTAGGTGCTGACATCATAGCCCGGTGTGCTGACACAGGCGAGAATCTCGAAGGTGTTCACATCCAGTACTACGACTGCACCGGCCGGCGGCTGCCCGTAGGTATTGGCGGAGGCTTTCAGGTATTTCGGAAACCATTGCTCAATCAGGTGCTGGAGTTTGCTGTCTATCGTGAGGATAACGGTATTGCCCTGCTTGGCGGGAACGTCGACGGTCTTTGTGACGGAGCCGTTGTCGTCCACTTCCACCGTCATTTTCCCGTCTTGCCCGCGCAAGTAGCTCTCGGCGTAGCGTTCAATGCCCGCCGCACCGTAGACATCATTCATTTTATAGCCCTCGGACTTGTGCGCCGCATAGTCTTCCGGACTGATGGAACCGACATAGCCGAGGATGTGTGGGGCAATCGTACCGTCCACATAGTAGCGTTCGGGTGTAATCTGGGTGGAAACGCCTTTATAGACCAAACTGTTTTCCAGCACTTTGGAGATCAGTTCCTCCCCGACGTTCTGCGCAAAAACATAGGGGTTGGAGGTGCTGTAGGCATCCTTGTACATCCCAAACTGCACGGAAGCGATTTTGCGCGCATCAGCGGCGGAATACGGCTCGAGTTTGTACTTTTTCACCAAAGCATCGAAACAGTTTTGGGCGGTCGCGTAGGCGTTGAGCTTGAGGTAGTCTTTGCTCTCCAAAAGGGTGATGTCGCGGTCGGCGTTTTCCTTGAATTGGGCGACGCCTTGCGCATCGAGTATGATGGGGAGGTTATCGCGCCACTCGGTCTCGTTTTCCTCGAAGAGGCGGATTAAGGAGATAATCTCTTTGTTGCGTGTGTCCGTGTCACTGACGGAGGGGAAGAACGGTGCCTCGAAAATCATATCGGTCGTTGAACGGTTCTCAATAAGCGGTATGCCGTTGCGGTCGAGAATCACGCCGCGTGCCGCTTTGATTGGCACGGAGGATACGCTGACATTGGATTTGTTGGCATAGGCCTTGCCGTCCAAAACTTGTACTTTGATATTGACAGCTATAAAAAAAGACAGAATCAGCCCGATAATGGAAAAAAGCGCGGCGGTCCGCTTGCGCAAACTCTCTATGGGTTCGACCGTCATGCGACACGCACCCCCCCTCGTTTTCTCGCGGTAGCTTTCAGAATCATCCGCAGGATCATATATAGTATCGGCAAAGCAAGCATGGTATAAGCGACCGACGGCAGTTCCTGCAAAAGCAAACTTTCCCAAGCCGCAGGGAATCCAATCGAAAAGGCGCTTCCCAACCAATGCAAAACAGCGGTAAACACAGAGCCGCCGAAAGCAAAGACAGTTAAACTCAAAGCGTTCCGATTGACGCGGTACCGAAAGAGAACGGCACAAAACGCCGCCAGAGCTCCAAGGCCCACACCGTAGAAACTCAGTCCGGGTGCTGTTACATCCCAGCAAACGCCGCCTAAGACGCTGAACAAAACCGCAGGTTGCCCCTGTTCATAGGCAGCCAACAGCACAGCCAAAGGAACAAGGGGCATCATGCAGATTCCAAAGGGAGTCGGTAGCAGCGGAATCGACTGGAGCAAAGCGCAAGCCACAGCCAATACGCCGAATGCCACGCGGCGTATCACCAAGCGTCTGCGGATTCCGAAGCGCACGGCTTTTCCCCTTTCCACCGAAAAGTAATCAGAAAGCTCTCAAGACAAACACATCACGCAGGTTGGAAAAATCGATGGCCGGTTCTATCACGGCAATGGCCGAGAGTGCCTGCTCGTCATCGCGGATTTCGCGGACCGTGCCGATAATCAGATTCTTCGGGAACACCCCGCCCAAGCCGGAAGTGCAAATCAAGCCGGCAGCGGAGATGGACGTAGAGCGCTGCAAATTCTGAATCGAGCAATAGCCCTCCCGTGAGAGTTCTTCGGCCGTCGAGAGTGTACCGACTTCCAGCGTTGCGGTTTCATACACCCCGACGTGCAGAGCAGGATTCAGTACGGTCTGCACCACGCAGGAAGTCAAGTCGGCCTTTACGACGACGCCGGCTAAGCGGTACCCCAACAGGACGGGGTTTTGCACCTTGATGCCTGCAAGCGTGCCTCTGTTGAGCGTGAAGGTATCGTAACTGCCGTTGGAGGACCAAGCGATGATAGAGGCTTCCTGAAAGTCATATTTTGGGTTCTCCCTTTTGATTTCCAGGAACTCCTCGTACAGACTCAGCTTTTGCTGCTGCTCATCATAATCGACTACTCGTTCCTGCAAGGCGGCGACTTCGTTTTTGGCTTTCTCCAACTCCGTACGCAGCGCTGCACTCGATTCAAAGTACTTCAAAGCGTCCCGGAAATGGTTCACGCCCCATGTACATACCCCTTGCAGAGGGGAGAACACGAGGGCAACCAATGAGTTCAAAGGGGAACTTCCGCCGCGCAAACCAAAGGAGAGGAGGGAACCAAACAGCAGGAACCCCGCCGCAACAGCAAACGCCTTGAAAGCCGCGTTCTTGAAAAACCGTTTCATCATTCCATCCTGCATAGAGGGAAGGGTATACGAATGACGGCGAATCGCCCAAAGTCAGGCTCTACCCTTTCCGCCTGCTTTATTCATCCTCACTCGCGGGATAAAGGTCGGCGTTATCCAAGCAGATACCGGTTCCGTCCACCACGCAGTCGAGGGGTTTCTCCGCCACGTGTACCGGAATTTTGGTCTCCGTGGAAATCAGCGTATCCAAACCGCGCAGCAAGGCACCGCCGCCGGTGAGCATAATGCCGTGGTCGATGATGTCCGCCGCCAACTCCGGGGGTGTGCGCTCCAGTGTCCCGCGGATGGCATCCAGAATCTGGTTGACCGGATCCGCCAGAGCCTCGCGGATTTCCTCCGCCGTCACCTCCACGTGTTTGGGCAAACCATCCATCAGGTTGCGCCCTTTGATAATCATCGTGCCTTCGTTTTCATAGGGGTAAGCGGAACCGATGTTAATCTTAATCTCTTCGGCGGTGCGCTCACCAATCATCAGATTGTACTTCTTCTTAATGAAAGCGATGATGCTGTCGTCGAAATTATCCCCGGCCACGCGGGCGGAGCGGGAGGTAACGACATCCCCTAAGGATATGACAGCGACTTCGCTCGTGCCGCCGCCGATGTCGACGACCATGGAACCGGTCGCCTCACTGACCGGCAGTCCGGCACCGATTGCCGCAGCCATCGGCTCCTCTATGACGCGGACTTCCTTGGCTCCGGCGCCTTTCGCGGCACCGTAGACGGCGCGGCGCTCCACTTCCGTTACGCCGGAGGGGATGCAAATCAGAACCCGTGCCTTGGTGAAAGGATTCTTATCCAGCGCACGGTGGATGAACTCCTTGAGCATATCGGCGGTGATATTGAAGTCAGCGATTACGCCGTCCTTCAGCGGACGCACCGCACGGATGGATCCGGGTGTACGGCCGATCATTTGTTTGGCGTGCATCCCCACGGCGAGTGTACGGGGCGGATTATACCTGTCGTCCACGGCAACCACGCTCGGTTCCCGGATTACGATTCCTTTTCCTTTTACAAAAACAAGCGTGTTCGCCGTTCCCAAGTCAATGCCGATGTCCTGCGTAAAGAGTGCCATCACAAATCTCCTGTCTGTGTATGTATTGCTTTTTGGCCGTGCCTTGCCGGAGCTCGGTATTAGTATGCCACGGTATTGATATTTCTCATTCGATAATTTCAAAAATAAGCGCACCGAATAGACGAAAACACCCCATAAACTTAGACACTATAGCCTATCTAAAAGTATACCACATTTTGCGCCCAATGTCAACATATCCCGCAAATGTTTTTTATCCGCGTTCAGCGTTTGTCAATCCTCTGTTCCCCTTCGTCCCGAAATTTTGTCTTCCCGAAATCTGTCCTTGACAAAGGATTGCGTTTGTTGTATAATAGGTTGACCGCAGGAACGGGTTCGGGATCCAATCTGTTGCGAAAGGAAATGCCATGCGCGCCAACCGAACGGAGCTTTATGAGATGTCCGAAAGGGTTGTACTCCCCGGCTTTGTGGATTTGCACGTGCATCTCCGCGAGCCGGGGTTTTCTCATAAGGAAACCATTGCTACCGGCTTGGCTGCCGCCAAGCGGGGCGGCTATGCGGCCGTGGTGGCTATGCCAAACACCGAACCGCCGCCGGATTGCCCGGCGAACCTTGAAAAAGCAACAAATGGTTACAAAAAAAATCCAAAAATCCCGGTGTTCCCGACCGGTTGCATAAGCGCCCACCGTGCCGGAACAGCGCCTGCTGCCTATGAGGAATTGGCTCCTTTCGTGTGCGGGTACTCTGACGATGGCAGCGGCATAGCAGATAATGGGTTAATGCGCGAGGCGATGCAGCGTGTGAAAGCACTCGGCAAGCCTATCCTCAGCCACTGCGAGGACCTGACGCAAAGCGGCAACGCTATGGAGTGGAAAGCACTGGAACGCGATTTGAACTTGGTCGTGCAGACAGAATGCCGCTACCATATGTGCCACTGCTCTGCGAGAGAAAGCGTCGCCCTCCTGCGCGAGGCAAAGCGCGCCGGCTTGCCCGTCACAGCGGAAACCGCGCCGCATTACCTGACGCTGCTTGCGAACGGCTCACCCCTCCCCTCGCATAAGATGAATCCGCCCTTGGCGCGTTGTGCCGACCAAGCCGCACTTCTGGAAGCGATTCAGGACGGCACGATAGACTGCATTGCCACCGACCACGCCCCGCACACAGCGGCGGAAAAGGAGGCGGGAGCCAACGGTGTAGTCGGCTTAGAGACCGCTTTCCCGGTGCTGTACACCAAGCTTGTCCTGACCGAGGTCATTTCCTTGGAAAAGCTCTTAGACCTGATGGCTTACCGCCCGGCCGAACTGCTCCTGCGGTGGACAAGCGGCAATGCAGAGCCGTTTCGTCCGCTCGAGATGGCAAGCTATACATGGGATTTGGTTTCTGCATACACAATAGACCCCGCGCAGTTTGCGAGCATGGGGCGATATACACCTTTCGCAGGATGGAAAGTCAGGGGGAGATGCCTTGGTTGATGTACCTATGTTGGTTGGTGCCAACGCAGAGATTGCACCCGGTGTGTACCGTATGCAGCTTTATACGGACGGTGTTGCTCTGACCGAAGAGCTGCGCCCCGGGCAGTTTGTGAATCTCAAAATAGACGGCTTCTACCTGCGGCGGCCGATCAGTATCTGCGATTGGTCCCACGGCGTTCTGACGCTTGTATATAAAGCAGTCGGCGAGGGAACCCGCCATCTCTCTGCCATGGAGGAGGGGGCGGCACTCCGGGTGCTTCTCCCGCTTGGAAATGGCTATACCCTCCTGCCGGACAAGCAGCCGGTACTCGTCGGCGGCGGGGTCGGCATCCCGCCTCTGTATTACCTCTGCAAAGAGCTCATCCGCGCCGGACAAAAGCCCACGGCAATCTTAGGTTTCAACACAGCTTCCGAAGTATTCCTGCAATCGGCGTTTGCCGCGCTCTGTGACACAATCCTCACCACCGTTGACGGTTCCGCCGGCGTGAAAGGCTTTGTGACGGATGCCCTGCCGAAGTTGAACCCGGACACAAGCACTGTTTATACCTGCGGGCCGGAGGCGATGCTGCGGGCGGTGTTTCGCTCCGTTGAGTTTAGTTCAGTTCAGTTTAGTTTTGAGGAGCGCATGGGCTGCGGGTTCGGTGCCTGTATGTGTTGTTCCTGCAAGACAGTCACGGGCTATAAGCGCATCTGCAAGGACGGACCCGTTCTGCGCAGGGAGGAGATTCTATGGTAGACCTCTGTGTATCCCTCGCAGGCGTTGGCTTGCAAAATCCGGTGATTCCGGCCTCCGGCTGCTTTGGTTTTGGCAGAGAGTTTGCGGAATTCTATGACATCAACCTGCTCGGTGCGTTCAGTTTCAAAGGCACCACAGAAGAACCGCGCTTCGGCAATCCGCTCCCTCGTGTGGCGGACTGCCCTTCCGGAATGCTTAACTCTGTCGGCTTGCAGAACCCGGGTATGGAAAAAGTGCTCACGGAGGAACTGCCCTTCCTGAAGACATACTATCATCAGCCGCTCATAGCCAATGTCGGTGGGTTCTCTGTCAGAGAATATGTGTCCAACACCGCGCGCATCGCCGCAGAGGAGCAGGTGGACATTGTGGAGCTAAACATCTCCTGCCCGAATGTGCAGGGCGGCGGTCATGCTTTCGGTACAAGCTGTGCTGCAGCAGAAGAAGTCACAAAAGCCTGCAAAGCCGTCTGTCCGAAGCCGCTCTTTGTGAAGCTCACACCTAACGCGGCGAACATCACCGACATAGCCAAAGCCGCAGAAGCGGCCGGGGCGGATGGGATTTCCCTTATCAACACCTTGCTCGGTATGCGCATTGACCTCAAGCGCCGCCGCCCGGTTTTGGCGAACATCGCCGGCGGCTACAGCGGTCCGGGCATCTTTCCGGTCGCACTGCGGATGGTTTATGAAACCTATGCGGCAGTCCGTATTCCGATTATGGGTATGGGAGGCGTTTCCACTGCACGGGATGTCATTGAAATGATGCTGGCGGGTGCCACTGCCGTGCAGGTGGGGGCGGCAAACTTGGTTGACCCCTATGCTTGCAAGTATATCATCGAGGACTTGCCTGCTGTCTGTGCGGAATTGGGCATAACGCGGTTATCGGAGATGACAGGTGCAGCGCACGGGTGGAGTGCATAACACATTAGGAGGGTTACGATGAAGGTACAAGCGGAACGATGCAGAATCCTCCTCCTTGCCGACTTGCATCGGCGGGATTTCCCCGATACACCCTGTGATGCCTTCGTCCGTGCTGTCTTGCACAACGAGCATCCGGATATGGTTCTTTTCCTCGGGGATATGCTGGACAGGGAGTCCTGCCAAACGGTGGAAAGACTGCGCAGCGGGATAGCGTCCGTCTTGGCACCCCTGCGGGAAACGCAGACACCTTTTGCCTTTGTGTTCGGCAACCACGACTATGAGATGGTACCCTCGGAGACGCGCCGGCACTTCGGTACCGACAAGGCAAGCGTAAAGCGCCGAATGGCGGCTCTTTGGGCAGAGGCAGGCGGCGATTTGTTCCTGCAGCCGGACGGTATTTCCGAAGCGGAGGGCTATAACAGTATCTACTATATCCGCGATGCCCATGACAAGCCCTGCCTTGCGCTGTTTCTCTTTGACACGGGGGACAAGCTGCCGGGGGAGGAAACGCAGGACTATGTAACCGAATCCCAACAGGCATGGTTCAAGGAACAACGGCAAAGGCAGCCCGGCATTCCGGCATTTGTCTTTCAGCACATCGCTGTCCCGGAGGTGTTCACATACTTCCGTCCGGCAAAGCGGCATATCGCGTTTCGCACCCCGCGGCAAAAGCGGCAGGTACAGCTGACTTGTCCGACAGCTTTCGGGGAACGGTGGCTGCAGCCGCCCTACAGGCACATGACCGGCGAGATGTGTGAGCGCCCCTGCCCGCCCGCCGTCAACGGCGGGGAGTTTCGCACCCTATGCGCCGACGGCAATGTGAAAGCTTTGTTCTTCGGACACGACCACCGCAACAGCTTCACCATTCCTACGGCTGGCATAGACCTCGTGAGCATCCCCGGCTGCGGTTTGCTCCATGGCTACGGCACGCCGCAGATCCGCGGTGCGGGTGTTTTGGAAATCAGCCTTGCAGCGGGTTCCTATACCAAGCGGATCGTCACTTATTACGAAGCGGCAAAGTATCCGAATACCAATCTGACCGTTTTGCGAAAAGGGAAAGGCTTGGAGCGGCGTTCAGCGCAGTTTTACTTCTATGCCCAGCGCATAGCCGGAACCCTTGCACGAATCGGTAAATAATACATTTGAACAGGAGAACACTACCCATGGGCAGAGATGTCATCATCCCTCTGGATTTCTCTTCGGCAGCGGAAGTATACCGCTTCTTGGACTTGTTCCCGGACGGCGAACGCCCCTATGTCAAAATCGGCTATGAGCTGTTCTACAGCGAGGGCTTGGACATTGTCAAAGAGATTAAGGCGCGCGGCTTCAAGCTCTTTTTGGATCTCAAGCTGCACGACATTCCGAATACCGTCGGGAAAGGCATGGCAGCCCTTGCAAAGCTCGGCGCAGACATCACCAACCTTCACGCCGGAGGCGGGAGTGCCATGATGCAAGCCGCCGCGAAAGCGCTCGAAGGCACACAGACAAAACTTATCGCCGTCACCATCCTCACGTCCATCGGGGAGGAGCAGCTGCATTCGGAAACGCTGATAGACAAGCCCCTCGCCGAAACCGCCGTTGCCTATGCCAAACTTGCGAAGGAGAATGGCTGCCAAGGTGTGGTCTGCTCGCCGCTGGAAGTGCCTGTCATCAAAGCTGCTTGCGGTGCGGACTTCCTGACCGTCACGCCCGGTGTGCGCTTTGCCGACAGTGCCGTCGGCGACCAAGCCCGTGTGGTGACACCCGCCAAGGCCAAGGAACTCGGCAGTGATTACATTGTCTGCGGGCGCCCCATCACCGGGGCTGCCGACCCGCTCGCCGCATACCGCCGCGCTGTCGCGGAATTTGTGTGACCGATTCCCAACACGAAAGAATGAAGGAGACAGATACCCATGGAAAGGGAAGCCATCGCCCGCCAAACTGCCAAGGACCTTTTGGACATCCAAGCCGTATTTCTGCGCCCGGAGGAACCCTTTACTTGGGCCAGCGGCATCCAATCGCCGATTTACTGTGACAACCGCCTGACACTCTCCTACCCTGCGGTGCGCCGCCGTATAGAGGAAGCATTCGCCGCACTTATCCGGGAGAAGTACCCGGACTGCGAGTGCCTGATGGGGACAAGCACCAGCGGCATCCCCCACGCGGCAATCCTCGCGGATATGATGAACCTCCCCATGGGCTACGTGCGCGGCGGTGAGAAGAAACACGGCCGTAACAACCAAATTGAGGGCAAGACCTTTCCCGGGCAAAAGGCAGTGGTCATAGAGGACCTCATATCCACAGCCGGGAGCGTCATCGAAGTCGTGGAAGCCTTGCGTGATGCCGGCACCGAAGTGCTGGGCATTGTATCCATAGTGACCTATGGAATGAAGAAGGGACTGGAAAAGCTCGCCGCCGCCCATGTGACCAACACAAGCCTGACGGACTTTGACACCATAGCCGCTGTAGCCGCCGAAACCGGATATATTGCAAAAGACACCGTAAAAGCGCTGCTCACATTCCGCGATAACCCGAGCGACCCTGCTTGGCGCAAGATGATTGTATAAACACTGCTTATGCTACAGAAAGGGAAAGCGCACCCCTTCCCAATCCCAAATGACTCGGACAAACCAAGCCCAAAGGAAGCAAACCGTGCATTCTACAAAAGATAAGGGGGTAAACCGACCATGGAAGAAAAGAAGCCGCTCCGCCACCTGATTGAAATCCGCGACCTCACTGTTGCGGAGATTGACAGCCTCATCGCCCTTGCGGGGGACATCATCGCCCGCCCGGATGACTTTGCCGACACCTGCAAGCGTAAGAAACTGGCGACACTGTTCTATGAACCCTCTACGCGGACGCGCCTTTCCTTTGAAGCGGCCATGCTGGAACTCGGCGGACAGATTTTGGGCTTTGCGTCGCAGGACAGCTCCAGCGCCTCCAAGGGGGAGAGTGTTGCCGACACCATCCGTGTTGTGGAGGGCTATGCCGACATCATCGCCATGCGCCACCCGAAAGAGGGTGCGCCCGTACTCGCCGCACAGTATGCCTCCGTGCCCATGATCAACGCCGGGGACGGCGGTCACAACCACCCGACCCAGACCTTGACCGACCTCACGACCATCCAACGCGAGTTCGGTACGCTGGAGGGACTGACCATCGGGCTTTGCGGCGACCTGAAGTTCGGCCGTACCGTGCATTCGCTCATCGCCGCCATGGTGCGCTACCCCGGGACGCACTTCGTACTTATTTCTCCGCAGGAATTGCGCCCGCCGGTATATATCTTAGATAGCCTCGCCCGAGAGACAAACTGCAAGTGTACGGAGTCGCGGTCACTGGATGCGGTCATTGATTCATTGGATGTGCTCTATATGACCCGTGTGCAGCGCGAGCGCTTCTTCAACGAAGCGGACTATGTACGCCTCAAGGACAGCTTCATCCTCGATACGGACAAGATGCGCGGCGCCAAGCAAGATATGATTGTCATGCACCCGCTGCCGCGTGTGAATGAAATCTCCGTCGCTGTAGACAAGGATTACCGCTCCCGCTACTTCGAGCAAGCCAAGTACGGCAAATATATCCGTATGGCACTCATCTTGGAGCTGCTTGGACTGCGGCAATGAACTGCGGTACAGTGAACCGTATGCCGTTAATGGGAACCGCAAAGGCTCTGAACTGCGGTTCCAAAAGAAAGGAGCTACACTGTGAAAATCGATGAAATCCACAACGGTTATGTCTTAGACCACATCCGCGCCGGCCGCAGTATGGAGATTTACCGCGCCTTGGGATTGGACAGCTTGGACTGCACAGTGGCCATTATAAAGAATGTACCTTCCCGAAAACTGGGAAAAAAAGACATCATTAAGATTGATGAGGATATTGTGCTTGACCTCGCCGCCTTAGGATACATTGATCCAAATATTACCATCAACGTGATTAAAGACGGACTGTTAGTGGAAAAGCAGCACTTGAAGCCGCCGGCGGTGCTTGTGAATGTCGTAAAATGTAAAAACCCGCGCTGTATTACAAGTACTGAGCAGGAAATTGACCAGATTTTTCGACTAAGCCATAGCGGAGGTAAAGATGTTTACCGCTGCGCCTACTGCGAAATGCAGGCAGGGACGCAATAGAATCCGACCATTATCCGAAAGGAAGGCTTATATCATGAAACGGAGCATCGCTGTTTTACTGGCAGGGGTTTTGTGCCTCAGTGTATTGGCGGGCTGCGGGAGTAAGGAGGAAGACAGTTCTACGGAGCCGTCCTCTGTGACGACTGCCGCCTCCCCTGCCCCGGAGGGATATATTCCCTTTGCGGAAGCGGACATTAACGCGAATCTGACGGTGACAGAAACAGCTCTGCTGGAAGACTCTGTCGGTGACAGCGTGGAAGTGAATCCGGACACCAAACTGACGGCAAACCTCAGCGACACAGGCGAGTTGCAGAGCGTTTCGGATACAGACGGGCACTCTTTCTCCGTCTTTGTGTATGCCGCCGGGGATACCATCACCATCTACGGCAAGGCAGGTAAGGCAGTGTCCACCACGGAGGAAACCACAACGGCAGCGCCTGCCACTACGACCAAAGCGAAAACAACCACAGCAGCAAAGAGTACCACGAAGCCCGGTACCTCCACGACCAAAAAGCCAACGACGACCGCCTCAACGGCCGCCAAAACAACCACCAAAGCTCCGACCACAACCCTCTCCGCCAGCCAGTTGCAGGAGCAAAACGGAAGCGCCTTCTCTTTCCTCAACTACACCCGCGATGCTAACGGCGTCTGGTATACCGAGCATGAACCGTGGCAGAAGCAATTCGGTTTTAACCAAATTTATGACTGGGCTTCCCCACTGATTCAATTGGTGTACTCCACTGTGCGCATAAAGTTCCGGTATGACTATGTCTATCAGGTCTGGCAGGAAACAGCGGACGGCCATACCAAAGGCACTACCAAAAAAGGCTCTGACGGCAAACCGCTCTATGAGCTGGATTCCGCGGGGAATAAAATTCCCAAAGATTGGCTCATTCAGATGTGGAAAGGTCGCTACGGCATTGTCCTTATCGGCGGTGAAATCGGTATCTATACCAAACCCTCAACGCAGACAACGGAGCATTACTACTCCGCCGTCAAAGAGGAAGAGTTGGTGATGGCTATCGATATCTACCAGCAGAACTTCCTCCGCGGTACAAAGGAGAAGCTCTTCACCCGCGGACCGATGTCGGAGTGGTGGATTACCGGTTTCGTTCCGGGCGCCTTCTATGAGTATAATAAGAAAGCGGAGATTATCATGGTCGGCAACCTCCAGTTCCCGAATACCACCATGTTGGCTGCCTTTGAGAAACCGTTTGCCGCCGCCGGATTCAAGAAAGGCTCCCCGGGCCGCGATACACCGGAAACCTATACCACCTCCGGGACGAGCCTGAAATTCAGCTGGCAGTATCTGGATCAAGATGCTTAAGCAATGCAACGTTGTGTGTGAATAAGCAACAATATTTAAGGCAGGCGGTCATATCACCGCCTGTTTTTATATCTCTGTGAGGAAAATCAAGATTATATGCGACTAACGATTGTAAACGGTTTTTGCAGTCTATAATTCTTTGCAGGAAGGATGGTATTTTCCATGAAAAAAGCGCTCGTTAAGGTATTCGCGTTGCCTGTTGCCGTCATTGCTGCAGCGCTGCTTAACATCAATTCGTCGGCGGCGGAAGTCTTGCCGCTTGCCATCGGCCCTTTGGCGGACACGACGACCGGACTGCTCTGCGGTCTCGGGACGTTGCTGGGCTTGGGCGGCATAACCGCCGTGCTTTTGCGCAAGAAGAAGACCGATTGAATCGATTCTTTTGGATGTATGAAGCGGGAATCGTAGGTAAGAAGCTTTCTCCTTAAGCCGTGTGCTTGTTCCTTTCCGACCCCGCGCTGCGTTTTCTCGCAGCGCGGGGTACGGACTTGTGCAGGGAATCATTCCCAATAAATAGGGAACCGTTGAGGATATGCCTATGGTATGGTTGGAAGAAACCGATTCTACAAATCTGCGTTTGCTGGAGCTGGCAAAGGCAGGCGCTTCCATCGGCGAGAGCATTGCCGCGAAGCGGCAGACCTGCGGGCGCGGTCGCGGGGAGAATTCATTCCACAGCCCGGAGGGCGGGCTGTATTTCAGTGTCCTCATCCCGCGGGATATGCCTGCCGGGACGCTTCCGCCTACCCCGCGGGCGGCAATTGCCGTGCGGCGGGTGTTGGCTGCGTACGGTTGTGAAACCCAAATCAAATGGGTAAATGATATTTATAAAGAAGGAAAGAAAGTCTGCGGCATCTTGGCGCAGTCGGTGCCCGGTAGAGAACTTGCAGTCATCGGTATAGGGATAAATCGCATTCCCGTTGCTTTGCCGCCGGACATTGCGGATAGCGTTGGTTTTTGCTTTGGTGAAGGAACCGCACCGTCCCGCGAAGCGCTTGCAGAGAGAATCCGCACAGAACTGCTTGCCGTTTTGGCGGAGGCAGACAATCGGAGTCTATGGCAGGAGTATACAGCATACTGTTTGCTGGTGGGTCGGCACATTACGTATACTGCGGAAAACCGTGCGTTTGGTGCCTACTGTACAGGCATATCGCCGGACGGAAAATTGGCCGTGCTATGGCCTGATGGTACGGAGGGCTTCCTCTCCCATGGGGTGGTGCATATCCGACCGACCGCGTGAGACGCGCTTCGCGACGCGCGGGGGCGGTTCGCGAACCGCCCCGGGGCATCGCGATGCCCCTACACCACCGCCGGCACCCGCTTCGGGAACAGCTGCGCGCACAGAACGGTGATGTCATCGGCACGCACGCCGCCGCGGCGGCGCACGGCTTCCTCTGTGAGGAGTTCCGCCAATACCTGCATGGGGTTTTCATCCTCCGCCATTTTTGGGGGAGCGGCGGCGAATTGTTCCAGCATTTGCCCAATCCAAGTGTGGTGATCCAAAAAAAGCCCATCAGACAGCAGGACAAGGATATCCCCGCTATCCAATTGGAAAGCCCGCTCTGCCGGTTGCAGGGAGCGCAGGATGCCTGCCGGGAGGGATTTGAGTTCTACGGCTTCGGCCTTACCGCCGCGCAGATAGTAGCTGACCGTGCCGCCGGCTTTGGCGCAAGATACCTCACCGGTATATAGGTTCACAGCCGCGACATCCATCGTAGCGAGGGACTCCTCCCCCGACTTGAGCATGAGGGCAGTATTGACCGTATCAAAGGCAACGCGCATACTCACGCCTGCCCGCACCAGACTGGAGAATACTTCCGTAGCCAGGGCGGATTGTATGGAGGCGACGCCGCCCGTGCCCATGCCGTCGGAGATAACCAGCACCGTATTGCCTTTGCTGTCCGGGAAGTAATCCAGGTAATCTCCCGACCACTCGGCTTCTTTCGCGGAGAGTTGCACGGCACCGATTTTGAGTTCGTACTTCTCCTCCTCCTCAAAGTCGAGGAGAACGGCGCCATCGTGCTCCATTTCTTCCAGTATGGGTACCCCGAATGCTATGCCGGTCACGCGGCTCATCGCGGCGCGGAGACGGTCGCGATTGACATTCCCGGGCGGCGGCGTACCCAGTATGCGCAGATGCGCCTTACCGCCATCGGACGCCGCACAGTTGACGCTCTCCAAACGCCAACCTGCGGATAGCAAATGCTCTGCAGCTGCACGGGCTTGGGAGACATACTGTGTCCCAGGGCAGGAGAAGCGCTCCCGCATATCCTCTACAAAAGAACTAAGTGCCCCGAATTGCTCCGCTGCCGCTAAGCGCAATTGGAGCTCTTGCTTTTTGTGCTTTTCTTTCATGGCGTAGGTATCAAAAGCGCGGTTGAGCATGGCACCGAATTTGACCAAGTCACGGCACGCTGTTGTGTGTCCGGATTCTGCGCGGAGTGCCGCGAGAACTTCTTCATCTACAATGCAGTCAGCGCGCAGGTAATTTACAGCGGTGTTCACCATATTAGAGGTCTCTGCGTATTTGTCCGACCAGCAATAGCTGTACTCAGAACAGCCCTCGCAGGCGGTATGCGCCGTCATAGCGAGGATGGATTGTTCCGTAGTGCCGTCCAGCAAATCCAAGCCTTTACTGACTTCCTCAATGAGCGTGCCGACGCGGCGGACGGCTTGTGCCGTCTGTTTCAGGTAAATATCCGTACCCGCACCCTGTGGCACCAAGCGTTCGGGGTGCATCCCGAAATTCAGCCGCTCCCTTGCAGATAGCCAGAAGCGCGGCGGCATTCCCAAAAATGATCCGGCAGCCACAAGCGTCACAATCGCAAATTGCACCACCTCCTCTGGCTCATCACTCCAGAGCAGCAGCACATAGATGGCTGTTGCCAAGGCAAAACCGCCGGCGGCCGGCAGGGAAGAGGAGAGCAAATGCTCCGAGAAAGCAGCCAAACGCGCTTTGCGCCCTGCCTTGGAACCGCGGACGGCGGCTGTACTGAACTCCGGCTGCGAGCGGCCGAATACGCCGGCAAGTAGCCCCCCTACGATGTATACCAGTGCCGGCAAAGGATTTCCCGAACCGATGGCAACGCCGCAACCCACGGCAGCTCCCATGGCTGCCCCGCCGATTTCACGGAAAGCAGCAGAAGAAGAAAGCACAGCCAATACCCCTAGACCTTGCCCAATCCAGCGCAGGAAGTTCTGCTCCTCCGATTTGACAGAGAGGCACCCCGCCAATACCGCAACGCAAACAAGAACAGAAACGGCATCCTGCGGACTGAGGAAATAGATTTTTCGCTGTGTTTGGTTTTCATTGTCGAGCGTCTTGCTGCTATAGCTTATGTTGCGGGCATGAACATAGAAATAGGCACACCCGGCGGAGAGGACCGCACCGACAGCTACACCCATATAATCGGCGACACCGGCATCTTCGATGTGCAAGAACAAATCCGCTAATCCCCCCGCTAAAGAAGAGCCGGCGGCAACCGGAAATGCAAATACCCTCTGCGGCAGGGAGAGGGAGAGCAGCCCCGCCGTCAGAATACCTGCCAGTCCGATGGCAATCAAGCCGCCGGCAGACTGCGAGAACGGCGGATGCATCTGGAAGAGCCAATAGCCTAAAGCCGCACCGGCCGCCGAGGCAGCCAAATAGGATGCCCCACCGCCTGCTAAAAACGCCACAGCAAACACCGCACACCCGGCAAACAGCTTCCCGCCGAAAGCAGGCGCCGCTGTTATCAGCCCTATCGCCATATACAGCGCATAACGCATCGTGAGCAAAATGAACTCCCCTCTGCGCACAGTGCTCTGCGGGAAAATCCCCCGCGTCTGTTCTTTCATAATGACTCCTGCCTTTCCGCAACATCCGGGCTGAATACAGTTAACCGTTTACAAAGCACAGCGCACAAGGAAGGGCTCGCGCCCTACTCTCTTTAAAGTCCGGCATATCAGATAAACATTTCGAGTGTCAAATCGGGCTTGTCCGCCTTTTCTTTGCAACTCTATTATACACCCGGCGAAAGGCGAAAGATGTCAAAATTTGTCACATGATTAAAATTTTTACCATATCCAAGCCGGATTTTTGTAGGAAATGTCATATTTTTTTCCCGGCACGCCGTTTTTGCCGATTTACTGCGAAGGGAAAAACGCAGGAAAACCTCACCGAAATATTTTCGGCGGGGCAAGTCGGAACCAAAACGGGCGGGATTGCTATTATAGTAGTATGCCCTATCTATTCAAACACTTACCGCGTCACCCTATACATTAAAGGAGTATCATTATGTTTTTCCATAAACCCATCACGACCGTCCCGCGCACAGGAAGCCACAACCTAACTGTCTTGGACTTCTATGCGGATTGGTGCATTCCGTGCAAAATGCAAGCACCTGCTTTTGCGCAAGCAGAACAAGCCCTCGGCGGCTTAGCGGAGTTCAGAAAAGTCAACATAGAGCACGAGGAGGAGTTGTCCGAACGGCTCGGCATTATGTCTATCCCTACCTGTGTAATCCTGCAGGATGGAAACCCGGTATGGCGCAATGTCGGTGTTACAAGCAAGGCGGATCTTATTGCGGCTGTGCGGCACTTTGCTTAACAAGAGGCAAGAGGTAAGAAGCAAGAGGCAATATGACGAAAGCGCCTCCCATTCGGGAGGCGCTTGGTTTATTGTGTTAAGCGGCGGCGGACTTCTTGAGCGCCTAAGACCTGCATAATCTCCCATAAGTCCGGTGTGTTCTCTCTCCCGGTGAGGGCAAAGCGGATGATACCTGTCACATCGGCAACGGAACCCTTCCATTTGCTTGGGTCCGCCTTGTATTGCTTCACGTCCGGGCAGTAGCCGTGCTTTTCACCGAAAGCTTTGATGGAGGCAAACCATGCATCTTTGTCGGCGGCAGGGTCGTAGATTGCTGCGTAGGCGGCGGCAAGAGTAGAGGAGGAAAGACTGCCGTCGGTGTCTCCGCCAACGGAAGCAAGACCTGCCGGAGCGGGGAGAACGCCCTCCTTTGCGAGACTGTCGCTTGCACCGCCAAACGCCGCAGAGCCGGTACTGTGAAAGTAAGCCGCCTCGCCGCCGCCGGACGCCGCCGGACCGGAGGTTGGCAGGGAGGGTTCTTCACCGCCGCCAATGGCTGCTGAGCCGGTGTCGGACTCAAAAACAAACGGATACGTACGGTCAAAGCCGGAACGGAAGAAGTAGCTGTAGAACGCCGGCAGCTCCGACCATTTCGCGTAGTCCTTGCGCGGCTTCTTTCCGCCTCTGCCTACGGAGAACATCCGCAGCGCATAGGCTTCGTCTTTATGCAAAAGCGCATAGAAGTCCGGATTATACTGCTCTGCCCAAGTGAGGGCTTCGCGAAGCACGTCCTGTGCCGTCATGCGGGAGATGACGGTTTTCGAGACGTCCTCCAGCTTCACCAAATCAAAGAGAGCCCCGCTAGCCGAGAGCTTTTTCAGGCTGAAAGGGAAGGCCTCGAGTGCAGCGGTTGGATTGGCTCGCCGCCAGTCCTCAAAGTTCGAATTGAGAAGCGTCAGAAGGTACTCCCGCACGCCGGCAACGGGGTACCCGCGCTGCAGGATGTACGCGACATCCGCCTCCGGGTCTTTGCGTTTGGAGAGTTTGCGTTTGCCGCCGGTGGCAGTATCTATAATCTGCATGGGAGCAAGATGCGCATATTTCGGTATCTTCCAGCCCAAAGCAGCAAAGAACGAAATATGCCGCGGCAGGGAGGAGAGCCACTCATCCCCGCGAATGACATGCGTGGTGCGCATGAAGTGGTCGTCCACAAGGTGCGCAAAGTGATACGTCGGCAGACCGTTGTCAGACTTGAGCAATACTTCATCCAAATCATTCTCCGGCATTTCGAGCTTGCCGCGTGCCAAGTCCTGCACAGTGATTTTGCCGCCGTTCGGTTCGGCGCGGAAGCGCAGGGTATATGCTTCCCCGGCTTCGATACGGCGCAGCACTTCCTCCGGCGGCATATTGCGGCATTTTGCCCATTTGCCGTAATAGCCCGGGTTGTCGCCGGCTGCTTCCTGTGCGGCGCGCATGGCGTTCAAATCCGCAGGTGTGCAGAAGCACGGATAGGCACGACCAATCCGAATCAGATGCTTTGCGACTGCCTCGTATATATCTTTGCGCTTGCTCTGTATATAGGGACCGTAGGCACCCGCCTGCTCGCCGTAGCCTGTCACACCCTCATCGATCGTGACGCCGAAAGCCTTTAGTCCATTTACGATGCCTGATATGCCGTCCTGCACCTCGCGCTTCTTGTCGGTGTCCTCTATGCGCAGATAGAACATCCCGCCTGTGCGCGCTGCCTGCAACCGCGCCGCAAAGGCTGTAAACAGGCTGCCCATATGCAAAAAGCCCGTCGGGCTGGGCGCAAAGCGCGTTACGCTCGCCTCCGGCGGCAGAGAACGGGGCGGGTACTGCGCCTCCAGCTCGTCCAATGTCAGGGTCGTACGCGGAAAAATGGCCGCAGCCAATGCTTCGCTCATAGGTCTGTTCCTTTCGCAGGGGTTGTGCAATCAAACGGGCATATTGCCGCCCGAGAGGGAGAGTGTACCGTTGGAACCCAGTATTACAATCAATCCCTCTTCGTTTACGTCGGACAAAAGGGCAGTATGCGCTGCCATTACGTAGTTCCATGCCACATTCGGCCAGACTTTCTGCAGCCAGTTGGTGGCAACAGCCAGACGCGCCGACACCGCTTGCACAAACTTGCGGGAGTTGGAAACGGCATAGCCGTGGTGGCAGGTCTTCATGAGTGTCACCGGGAGCAGTCCCTCTTTGCCGAGTTGCGCCGCAAGGTGTGTTTCCAAATCAAACAGATTCGTGATGTCGCCGCCCAAGAGAGCGGATGTCCCCAGTCCATTGTCAATATAAGTGACGACAGAGGCATCGTTTTCGCCATGACCAGTGTTGTGGCGATTGAAGAAACGCAACGTCCAGTTTCCAAACACGATAGGTTCAGCGGGCAGCACATCCGCTATAGGTACAGCGGCATCCTGTGCGGCTGCCAAACAACGATGGTATACCGCAGCGGCGTTGAAGTCCAGTTTCGCTTCCGTCGGGGTGCGGTAGTTAAAATAAGCGAGGCTGACTTCTATCCCCGGGTCTGCCAGAATCTCCGGAAACCCGCCGGCATGGTCATAATGGTAATGCGTCGCCAGAATCCAGTCGAGCTTTACGGCACCGACTTTCTTCAGGTAAGCAATGACGGCGGCGGCAGTGCCCTCGCCCTGCGTTCGTATCCCCTGTGCAGGCGGTCCCCAGCCGCTGTCTATCAGCGCAAAATGACCGCCGCTCTCCAATAGAATGCAATCCGCATTGCCGACATTCAGAAAATGCAGGCAATCGGCGGTAATAGACGAAGCTCTCGATTCACCGCTTCCGAGGATAACCGGCGGTCCGATTGTCCATTCCCGGACAAGCTGTTTGGCGCATAGGACTTGTACCGTACCAAAGATAATCGCTGTGGCTAAGACAAATATCCCGACGGATAAAACCCATTTCGCCGCTCGCTTGACCAAAGGCTGTACCTCCTGCCGGTGGGGGGGCGCCGTATTACGGCGCAGCAGCGGCACCGCATTGCGGTGCCCTGCCGGTGCCGCAATGCGGCACCCAGCACCCACGGTATTCTCAGAACTCCTCCTCCGGTTCGGGTGGCTCCGGCTGACCGCCGGACACAACCGCGCTGAGTAAGTTATAGAGGTTTGCGGCTTCTTCGTCATTAAGCGTAACGCCTTTGCCCATCTTCGAGTGGTCGGGAGCCCATTCGCGGATGTCGTATTTCGGCGCATAGCCATTCCAGCTGATTTTGTTGAGTTCTTTGGTCCAGCCGCGGGGGGTTTCTGAGAGAACGCCCAGTTCCTCAATGATTTCATACTTGAAATCCGAATTTGCTGCCATGAAAAGTACCTCTCATATTGTAAAGTAGGGTTAACCTGTTAAATATAGTATATATAATTATACTGTACAAATCCAAAAATATAATACGGGCGCGAACAATTTTCGCAAGGGGTGGTGAAGATTTCCAATTGCGAAGCTTATGTTGATATTATACTTTGTTTCCGGCAGAATGTCAAGGGATATTCGAAAAGTGTATCTTATCTACCGCCTGACCGGAATCCCTTTCCCGTGAAGGTAGTCTTTCAGTTCCCCTATAGTCAGTTCTCCAAAGTGGAATAGACTGGCGGCGAGCACGGCATCGGCTTTCCCTTCTGTAAAAGCATCATAGAAATGCTCCAAAGTTCCTGCTCCGCCGCTGGCGATAACGGGCACATTCACTTGGGAAGAGATGGCAGCGGTGAGCGGGAGGTCATAGCCGTTCTTCTGTCCATCGCAGTCCATGCTGGTGATAAGCAACTCACCGGCACCGCACTTGACAGCATACACCGCCCACGCTACGGCATCAATGCCCGTTGGGACACGTCCGCCGTTGAGATAGACCTCCCACCCGGATTCGGCGGTCAGCAGGCACTCTGTCGGGAAGTCGGGTGCAAGTTTCTCGCGGACGGTGGTTTGCCCTGCATTGCCTGCGGAATCAAGTTTGGGAGCGGAGTCCACGCGCTTGGCATCTATAGCGCAGACCACGCACTGCGCACCGAATACTTCCGCTGCCTCTCCTATCAGTGCTGGGCGGCGCACCGCAGAGGAATTGACGCTGACCTTATCGGCACCGGCGCGGAGCAACTGCCGGAAGTCCTCCACACTGCCAATCCCCCCGCCAACCGTAAACGGAATAAAAATGGAGCGGGCGACCTCCTCCACTATTTTTATAACCGTCCCGCGTCCTTCGTGGGAGGCCATGATGTCCAAGAATGTCAGTTCATCTGCACCCTGTCTGTCGTAGGCTTTGGCGCACTCCACGGGGTCGCCGGCATCGCGGATATCCACGAAGGAAGTCCCTTTCACCACGCGGCCGTTCTTTATATCTAAGCAGGGGATGATTCGTTTGGCGTACATGAACTGCTCCTTTACCTTATTATGCTAATTGCTGTATTGGAATATGTTGACCGCACTGTTTAGTATCCACTCTTTCGCCATGGTCGTTTTCCTCCGATTGTGCTGCGGCACGCAGCTTTATGAATTTTGCTCTGTTTGTATATTCGCTGACCTCGTCCGCAAAGGCCAAGCCTCTTTTCAGCAGATGCGCATTGACGAACATATGGTTATCTAAGTACACATATCCGGTATAGATTTCCTCTTCCGCATTATAGGGAAAACCAGAATCTGCTTTCAAGAAAACGCGTTTTCCGGCGAAGGTTTTATATAGAAATTCGATTGCCTCGGATTCTCTCCGCGGATCTTTCCGAATGCCCAGCAAACGCACAAACGTGTTATCATTCAATACGATTTGCTCCGGCGACAATACAGACTTAACACGATAGAACTTCATCGGTTTTTCCGTTTGTGCGCTTATAACAGAACCAACGGCGTGCGCCTCCGGGTCGGCTTGCTTATCTAAGGCGTGTGGATCTGTATAATGGTACGGAAGTTTGCCGAAGAGAGCGTCCGATTCTACTCGGTCCTTATCTCTTTCAATCACTACACGAACATCAGATAAGAGCGTTTGCCCGCCGATACGTTCTTCAATCAAAGGAATGAAGTCAGGGTTGATTTCGTAGCTGATTGAATTCCGCTCTGTGTTTCGGGCAGCTTTGGCAGTCGTGCCGCTCCCGGCAAAGGGATCAAGTACCGTTTCAGCAGCAAAACTGTACATTTGTATCAGTCGGCGCGGCAGTTCCTCCGGGAACATGGCTAAGTGCTTGTCCTGTTTCACGCCTGGGAAATTCCAGTGCCCGCTGAAGTAGGTGTTCCATTCCTCGGTGCAAAGCTTGGAAGCTTCCTTTTGCTCGGTTGTTGGTTTTGGAGCTTCACCTTGTTTCTTGAACACCAGAATATACTCGTAATCCAGTTTCAGAATCCCATTGCGCGGGAACGGAAAACTCCCCATAACCGCCCCGCCGCCGGAGGCGTGCATAGTGGTTGTCTTCTGCCAGATGATTTTCCCCATGAAGTCCATACCCATGGTTTCCAAAAAGCGGATAATCTCCGCATGGATGGGAATGACCTTATACCGACCGTAAACCGCCGCCCGCGCAAACTGATCCCCCACATTAATACATAAACGGCATCCCTTATGAAGCACACGGACACACTCCATCCAAACCATGTTCAGATGGTTGATGTATTCCTCATAGCTGTCATCAAAGCCGATTTGCTCGCTTCGACCGTAGTCCTTCAGTTGCCAGTACGGCGGTGAAGTGATTATCAAGTGAACACTCTCATCTGCAAGGACTCCCATGCGGCGGCTGTCGCCTTCGATGATGCGGTGGGTCGTCGTCTGCTGCATACCGGGTAGGTTCCTCCCGCAATATGGAGCATTGCTCCATCTTCATTCCGCAAAGAACGCCGAATGCACGGCCTGCACGGCACGGTCGGCTTCGGACTCATTGATAAGCACAGAGATTTTAATCTCGCTGGTGGCAATCATCTGAATATTGATACCTTGGTTATAGAGGGCTTCAAACATCTTGGAGGCGGTACCCGGGTGGGTTTCCATACCGGCTCCCACGACGCTGACCTTAGCGACGGTCGTATCGATGACAATGTTTTCCGGTTTAATGCCGTCTACACCGACCAAGAGCTGGGCTGCTTCTGCGGCATTGGCGCGGCTGACGGTGAAGCTGATGTCTTTGGTGCCGGCGCGCCCGACGGACTGCAGGATAATATCCACATTGATGCGTTTGGAGGCAAGCTTTGAGAAAATCTTGAAAGCCTCCCCAGGGACATCCGGAACCTCTGTGACGGAAATGCGGGCGCAGTCGCTGTCTTTTGTCACCCCGCGGACGAGCATCTTCTCCAAAGCCGTATCCTCCTTAACTATCGTACCCGGTTTGTTGGTATAGGACGAGAGCACTTCCAGCTCTACATTGTATTTCTTTGCCATCTCTACGCTGCGGTTGTTGAGGACTTGCGCGCCTAAGGTCGCCAGTTCCAGCATTTCGTCGTAACTGATTTCGTCCAGTTTATAGGCGGACTTCACCTTACGCGGGTCGGCGGTAAAGACACCCTCCACGTCAGTAAAGATTTGGCAGCGGTCGGCACGCAAGGCGGCGGCTATCGCAACTGCACTCGTATCAGACCCGCCTCTGCCTAAGGTAGTCATGTCGTCATACTTGCAGATGCCTTGGAAGCCGGCAACAACGACAATGTTTCTTCGGGCCACCTCCATTTGCAGGCGAGCGGTTTCGACGGACTTGATGCGCGCCGCACCGTACTTGCTGTCGGTCTGAAAGCCGGCCTGCCAGCCCAAGAGGGAAACAGCGGGGTAACCGAGCTCGCCGAGAGCCATCGCAAGCAAAGCCACACTGATTTGCTCTCCGGAGGTGAGGAGCATATCCATTTCCCGTTTGGACGGTTTTGCGCTGATCTCTCCTGCCTTGGCGATGAGGTCGTCTGTGGTGTCGCCCTGCGCAGAAACGACAACGACCACGTCATTCCCCGCCTTGTAGGTGTCGCCGACAATACGAGCTACATTGCGTACCTTGTCGGCATTGGCGACGGAACTTCCGCCGAACTTCTGGACTATGAGTGCCATTTGATTAACTCCTATGGGTAAGATTCGGATTACTTGTATAACCAGCAGTCTTCCAGGCTATCGATTTGACCGTCGCTGAAAAGCTCAACTTCGGCATAGGCGGAATAGAACGCTGCGGTCTTTGCATTATATTCGTCTTCGGTTAATTCGTCCGCTGTTTTCGGGGTAAGCCCATCTTGCGCAAATTCCGGCGCCTCTCCTTCAAAATAGCGCTGCACGTTGTCGGAATCTGCGTTCTCATATACCGGAACCATGCTCAGAATAACGCTTTCCGAAAGAACACCGGTTTTGTAATCGATGGTGTAAAAGCTTTCATAGTCACCGGAACTAAACGTATACATATATGCCGCTAATTCCTGCGGGTTTTCCGAATTGCAGTAGAGTGCGGAAGCAGTAAACTCGCGGCCCATGCACGGTAAAACGTATGTGTCCTCTGTTGTCTCCTCAGGGATAGGTGTATCGGCATCCGGCGGATAACTGCAGTCGAACATATAAGCCACGCAGCCGTGCCCGCCCTGCACATCCCATAGTTCAGGGGTGCCGTTGCCATCCGCATCCAAGAGGACATAGTGATCCAATTTGCCGTAGGCGGCGGGGAAGTTGTCGATAATGTCTTGGTAAACGGCGACCCATGACTGTGTACCGTCCGAAACAACGGCGGTCTTGGTTGCCGGCGGGGAAACAGTGGAGGTCGTGGTTGCCGGCGAAGCAACTGCGGCGCTTTCCTTTCCTCCGCAAGAAGCGAGTAGGAGGCACAGTACACCGGCGCAGAACAAAGCGGTTACGCTTTGCATTGTCCTTCTCATCCCTTCTTCCCTCCGCATTCAATAGCTATGTTTATGTTTCTCGGTTTTGTATATTATACCTTTTTATCGCTTTGTTGTCAAGTGGCGTTTGGTGCATTTTTTGTTACCGTTTGTAACCAAATAGGAGCACCGCCAAACTATCCGTTGGGCGGTGCATCTGCTTCTTGCTTAACATTAGACGCAGAAATTCGTCATATCCTCCATACCATATAGACCCGGTGCCTGTGCCGCAGTGAAACGGACAGCGGAGAGACAACCGGCGGCGAAAAGTTTCCGTGAGCCAGAGTGGTGGCTGAGCGTTATGGTTTCGTCATAACCCGCAAAGAGGACAACATGGTCTCCTGTAATCGTACCGCCGCGGACAGCGTGGATGCCTATCTCGTTCTTCGGGCGCGGTTCTGAGCGCCCTGTGCGGTCAAAGCAGTAAGGGCGCGGTGCGGATAAGCCCTCATTGATGGCCTCCGCCAGGATGAGTGCCGTGCCGCTGGGAGCGTCTACTTTCTTATTATGGTGCGCTTCTATGATTTCAATGTCGAACGAATTCCCCAGTATACGGGCGGCGGTTTTGGCGAGTTCTTTCAAAACCGCAACACCCAAACTCATGTTGCGTCCGTAAAAAATGGGAATGTCGGCTTTGGCTGCGTCGAGTTGCGATAGTTCGGCTTCCCCATAACCGGTAGTGGCAATGACTGTGGGCAGCCTGTTTTCCCGAACGAACGGAAGATAGGTCGGCAATACGGACGGCAGGGAGGCATCAAAAAGTACAGTGGTTCCCTCAATATACGGTGCCGTTTCTGCGGCAGTCTTTACAACAGGGAAAGGATAAGCTGCCGGGTCTACAAAGGGGTCTATCCCGCAGATGACTTTGCAGTCGTCCGAGGCATAGGCACATTCTGCGACACAGCGGGCAAGTTTCCCGCCGGCGCCGGATAGAATTAAGTTCAACATAGTTCTTTCTCCCACAAGATGTTATGCGGATACAGCCGCATGGAATTCAGTGTATAAATGACTGCCGGTGCGCCGGAGAAAGCCCCAACTTCTCTATCGCTTCATAGTGTGCTTTGGTACCGTAGCCTTTGTGTTCGGCAAAGCCATAGCCGGGATATGCGCTGTCAAGGGCGGTCATGTAGCGGTCACGGGCGACTTTCGCCAAGACGGAGGCGGCAGCAACAGAAGCGCAACGCGAGTCCCCTTTAATAATGGTTTCGGTAGGAATAAGCAGTATGGGTGCTTTGTTACCGTCCACAAGGGCACAATCCGGCGGGATTGGCAAGGCTTGGACAGCACGCTGCATGGCGAGGAGGGCGGCTTGGAGAATATTATATTGCTCTATCTCCGCAACGGAGGCGGTCGCTATAGCGACTGCCAGGGCTTGGGTTTGGATTGCATCAAAGAGAGCATCGCGCCGCTTGGGTGTCAGCTTCTTTGAGTCATTGAGGTAGGGTAAGTCATACGCCGGAGGCAGAATGACTGCGGCGGCATACACATCTCCCGCCAAGGGACCGCGGCCGGCTTCATCGATGCCGCAGATGGCGGAGAATCCCAAGGCGCGGTAAGCCTCTTCAATTGGTTCAAACGTATGGGCTAAAACAGACAATAGCTTGCCATCTCCTCTTTGTCGCAGACATCCGTAAAGCGGGGGGCTTTCCCTTTCAGGGAGAGCAGCTGCGGCGGGCATGGCACGCCGGTCAGTTCCGCCAGTTTCTCCACGGCCGAAAAGTCGCCGCCTTCCGGCACATCCCCGGTAATGGCCTCCAATACAGGTGCGGCAAACTTATAGGGAGAGGCTGTAGACACCACGCAAATGGGGCGTTTCTTCTCCCAGATGGCATTGAGCCCGACGGCTGTGTGCGGATCGGCAAGGTAGGTGTAGTTCTCCCAAGTATCATTAATTGTTTCTTTGGTCTGCTCATCATTGCAGGCATAAGCGCGGAACGTATTGCGCAAAGCGTGGCGCATACCGGATGGAATGGTATACTTCCCCTCTTTGGAGAGGGCTTTCATCCAAACGGCCGTCTGCTCTGCATCATCCGTTACAAGATACAGTAATCGTTCCAAATTAGAGGACACCAGTATATCCATTGACGGGGAGATGGTAGTAAAGAACTCCCGTCTGCGGTCATAGACGCCGCTGTCAAAGAAGTCCGTCAGGACGTTGTTGGCGTTGGAGGCGCAAATTAATTTGCCCACCGGCAGCCCCATCTTCTTGGCAAAATAGCCGGCGAGGATATTGCCGAAGTTGCCGGTAGGTACACAGAAGTCCAGCGGTTCCCCGTAGATGATGCCGCCCTGCGCGACTACATCGCAGTAGGCGGATACATAGTACACAATCTGCGGGAGTAGGCGGCCCCAATTAATTGAATTCGCTGAGGAGAAGACGGTGTTGCTTTCTTCCAGCTGTGCCTTGAGTGCCTTATCCGCAAAGATGTGCTTGACACCGGTTTGGGCATCGTCAAAGTTGCCGCGCACACCGACTACACGGACGTTGTCCCCGGCTTGGGTTGTCATCTGAAGCTTCTGCATGGGAGAAACACCGTTTTCCGGGTAAAAGACGCAGATGTTTGTACCTGCTACATCCTTAAAGCCCTCCAGTGCCGCTTTGCCGGTGTCGCCGCTGGTCGCGGTGAGGATAGTAATCAATTTGCCGTCCAGCACTTTCTTTGCGGAGCGTGTCAGGAGCTGCGGGAGAATCTGCAAAGCCATATCTTTGAAAGCGCACGTCGGTCCGTGGAACAGCTCCAGCACATACAACCCGCCGCCGAGGTCTCTGACAGGGGCAATCTTTCGGTCAGCGAAGTTTTCTCCATAAGCCGCGCTTATACTGTCATGGATTTCCTGCAGTGTCCACGCATCCTCCTCCCCCAAGAGGTATTTGCCGAAAATCAGCTCTGCCCTGCCGCAGTAATCGGTGCGAAGGAGGGTTTCAATCTCGTCGGCGGTGAACAGCGGTACTGCAACCGGGACATAAAGACCGCCGTCCGGGGCGATGCCTTGGGCAATTGCTTCCGCAGCGGTAACGCGCAAGTCGCTGTTGCGGGTACTGGTATAAAGCATATCTAGTCCTCTCTGAATGCATCGGGGATATGTTCCCCAACGCAATATTCGCCGCCGGCGTTCCTGTATACTGTAATTACGTCATAGCGGATTTGTTCTTCCGGGCGATACATCGCGATATAAGCATGCGCGGCGGCGATGATGCGCTTTTGTTTGGCAGGTGTTACGGCTTCATTGCCGGAAACCATACCGCCCGGGCGGCGCAGTTTCACCTCTGCGAATACCAGACAGCCATCGCCGAAGGCAATGAGATCAATCTCTCCTCCGGGAGCGATAAAGTTGCGGGCTAAGATTTGGTAACAATTGGTAACAAAAAATGCACCTGCCGCCGCTTCTGCCGCATCCCCGGCGCTACGCCGCTTGTTTGGCATATAGAATCTCCATTGCTAAGGCAGGGTCGTCGGTGATGACGGCATCCACGCCGAACTGTCCGGAAAGCCGCAGTTGGGTCGGCGTATTTGTTGTCCAGACGTTTACGAACAAACCGGCGGCATGGCAGGCCTCGATGAAGTCCGGGTTGGCAACACCGCAGAACGGATGGAAGCCATCGAGATGCAGTTTGTGAGCGTAAGCCGCCGGGTCATCGAAAATGGCTTCCACATCCGCCCTGTCGGCACTGAACAGGAGGGCGGTCCTGCAGGTTGGGTCGTAGGCTTTGGCTTGCACAAGCGCCTCATCAGCAAAGGAAGAGATGACCAAGGCATCAAAGCAGCCCTTTTCTTTTGCCAAATCAATAGTGGCTTTGACTACAGGCGCAAGGTTCGGTGCGTCCTTGATTTCTACGTTCAGGAGCTTCATGCCTGCAACCAAGTCGAACCACTCCGCAAGCGTCGGGATTTGGACGCCGGCAAAGCCCGGCATGCCATAGTCAAACGAAAGGCTGCGCAGGTCGGCAAAGTCCATTTCTTCTATAGTTCCTGTCCCATTGGACGTACGGTCGACAGTGTTGTCATGGCAAACAACCGCAACACCGTCTTTGGTCAAATGGACATCGTTTTCAAAGCCGTCTACATTGTATTCCAGCGCTTTCCGAAAGGCGGGCATTGTGTTCTCCGGGGCTTCGCGGTTAGCTCCGCGGTGACTGATAACGAGCGGCATGGCAATCGACTCCTTTGAATGGGATATATAGCGACAGGAAGCGGAAAGCGCAACCTGTTGTGTGAATACCTACAGGAGGCAGTGCTGCATGAGCGTTCTGCCTCCTGCGCGTGTTGCAAAGCAACGCGCTTGGGATTATTCGGCGGGGTTGGGGGCAGACACGGGGCAAACGGCGGCACACGAACCGCAATCGATGCATTCGTCAGCGTTGATGACATAAGTGTCATCCCCGGCGGAGATGCAGTTGACCGGGCACTCTGCTTCGCAAGCACCGCAGCTGATGCAGTCTTCGTTAATGGTATAAGCCATTGTTGTTCCTCCTTAAACTATGATTGTTCTCCCTTATGGGTTGCATTGATTATAGCACATTCAGGGAGAAATTGCAAGCACTTATCGAAAAAACCGTACCGGAGCTGCATAAGCCCCGATAATTTCTATTGACATTCGGCACGAAATCATTTATAATGAAAGGACAAAGGGGGGATACCCATGAAAAAGTACTTCATTTTGGTATTAGCGGCAATTGTGATTACCGGGCTTCTGACTTCCTGCGTAGAAAGAGCAGACAGAACGTCCGCAAATGCAACCAATGACGTTTCCGAACAGCAATCCACAGAAATGAGCACATCCACTTCCATAACACCCGCATTCAGAGAATTTGAGGGAACGAATGACCGTGGGTTGGTCTGGAATACCTTTGACCTTTCGCTTCCAGAAGTTAAAGACGATAAGTTGCTTCTTACAGAGCAAATATCCGCAATCGGCGAAAGTACATCGCAACAATCGGTTTATATGCTTGCGGATGGTAGGCAGGTAATGATTTTTGAGAACGACAAGCTCGACCATAAGCAGAACCGGGTCATGTTGGTCAGAACAGACGGCACAATGACTGAAATCCTGTGCGGGAACGGTATCTACGGGGAGGAAATTACCAATCCGGTTGAAGTGTACCCGCTGAGTGAACGGTATATTGCCGTACGCTGGATGGGCTGGGAGTGGGAGTATGGCATTACGATCTATGACCTGCAAGAAATGAAAGAGGTCAAACTGCCCACACCCTATCTCACGGGTGGAGAGGATTCACGATTCTTTGCTTTCCGCGGGTCTGAAATTTTCTTTATAAACTCTGCTGAGGAGGATCCGCCAACCTCTGCTTATTCCCGTCCGCTTCACATATCCTATATCGATACCTCTGTTTTGCCGGATGGTGAGCTAAAAACCGTTGACCTGCCGGTGGATAAGCTGGCTCCGGTCGCATTGGATAAGGGGATGTTCCATCCGACCTTCGCTCTTACCGGGCATCACCTTGTCTATGCTGAACTCGGCGGTGTTGTCATCGTCGATATGACCGGGAAACAGGAGGCGTGGCACATTCCCGTCAAAGTGCCGCCCAAGGAGGAAGGCGTTGATTCCCCCTCGGACTATCCGTACTTTGACTTCCGCGGCGACTGCACCTTGATTGCCGTTGGCTGTAAAGCTACCAGCAAGGGTTATGTTCCCCTCGAAGAAGCGGTGGAAGTCCGTATACCAAATAGTATCGTTCGCAACAACGTACCTGCAGACCAAGCCAAACAGCGCGTAGTGACCGGCGGCAGCACGCTCAATATGCGAAGTGAGCCCGACATATCTTCATCTGTTGTCGCTCGTATTCCGAACAAAAGCGCTGTATCTGCCATTGCTGCTGAGGGGGATTGGGTACAGGTTTTCTGGGAGGAAAAGATCGGTTGGGTTGCTGCTAAATACTTGGCGGCGGAGTAGTGGCGCCACAGGGGCAGTCAACCCCAC
>JAISUW010000024.1 GCA_031271865.1 Oscillospiraceae bacterium | reverse complement strand
GGACCCCCCGCGGAAACTTGCCCGCTTGGATGGAAAATTCGCCTTATGTCCTGTTGGGCGAATTTTCCATAGGCGCTGCTTGGGTGGCTCTGTGTGGATTGGGGGCAGGGTTTTGGTTTCCTGTCTGGGTTGGGTGTGGGGACGTGCCTATATGGACATCCCTATAGGGTAGTCGGGACGTGCCTATATGGACGTCCCTACATGGTAGTCGGGACGTGCCTATATGGACATCCCTATAGGGTAGTCGGGACGTGCCTATATGGACGTCCCTACATGGTAGTCGGGACGTGCCTATATGGACGTCCCTACATCTTGCCTCTTGCTTCTGGTTTTGTGCATATTGACGAAGAAATGGTGTTTTATCGCTTGAACAATCGTGAATTTGACGAAGATTGGTCGAGGTTGAATCTTGATTTCTTACTCTTGCCTCATGCTTCTTGCTTGCACTTTCTATTATACTGATTTTTTTAAGGAAGTCAAGCGAAACGTGTCGAAAGAAAAAAATATTTTTTTGCTTTGGAATTTCGGCTGACCGTTGGGTGATTTGCGGATTCCCGGAGGGGTATGGCTCATACTTCGCGCCCGGTGACAGCCTCCAAGAAGAGGATATATACCGCGCTGGACAGCCGATTCATGCTGCGAAGGATGTCGGCGCGGGTGAGTTCTCCGTCTTTGTCTGTGAAAGCGTGCATGGCTGACAGTTCTGCCTCGCGTACCTGTGTGCGCAGATAATTTAGTGCCACGGGGAACGCACCCATCTCTGCAGAAGGAAGCGGGTGGGAGATGCCGAATGCTTCCTCTACATGATGCGTGGTTTCCCGCAGTTGGGCGTCATCTAAGCCGAAAAGGGTCGGCGGGGGCAACGGCGTGCCTGTCACCTCCGCAGTGAGGATTTCTCCGATAAGCGTATGGCATTCCTCTAAGCGATGACGGGCACGTTCCGGTGCCGAAAGTTCTGTTTGGAGCAGCAATGCCCGCAGCGTATCCAGCTTTCCCCGGAACGCTATCTGCGGGTGCGTTTTCGCTACAAGGGTATGTGCATTCAGATGGGTCATGTGCTCCGGCTTGGTCTGCGGCATGCCGGCGGGGCGCTGAGGGGGGGATTGCTTGCCTGTGCTTGGTTGAAAACGAAGCACGATATGCCGCGCCGCACTATATTCGCGGGCAAGGGGCGTGACAAGTGTGCCGGCAGGTAACTCCAGCACAAAGCCCTCCGGGAGGCACATGGAACGCAGTTTTGCCTCGTCTATCAGGTTCATCAAAAACCCTTACCTTCTGCTATACCTTCTTCTATTGGATCTTCTATTGGACGTATTGCAAAGCAAGGCGCATACAACGCCTTCTTGCGGATTCACGGCGTTTCAGCAGCGCTCAGACACCGTCGGCAGGCACATCCAGCTTCGGCAGTATCATCTCTACCTCGCTGTGCGGGCGCGGAATCACATGGACGGAAACCAATTCCCCGACACGGGCGGCGGCGGCGGCTCCGGCATCTGTTGCGGCTTTCACGGCACCGACATCGCCGCGCACCATGACAGTAACAAGACCGCCGCCGACGTGGGTCTTGCCGATCAGGTTGACATTGGCCGCTTTGACCATCGCGTCCGCGGCCTCAATCGAACCGACGAGGCCTTTGGTTTCAATCATCCCGAGAGCTTGCAGAGTGTTTGCCATTATGTATTCCTCCGATAGCGTTTTATCCATCATGCAAAGGCACAGCCCTGTGCATTGTTACCGAACCGGTAACGCTTTGCTGTTAGAATATATTATAGCACACCCTGCGCTGAATTGCAAGATGATGTTACCGTTTTTTTCTGTTTTGAAACGCACGGCCGCCTCTATTTGGAAAATGCTTTTCGTGCGGCGGATGCAAATCTTTTTATGGACTTTTTCAGCGATATGTGCTATAATACTCTAAGCAAATCCGAATGAACGATACATATAAGGAGTAGGCTTATGTCCACACAGCATTTGACCGTCGCGCAGGCTCTGGTGAAGTTTTTGGATAACCAATACGTTTCCTTTGGCGGCAAGGAAGAGAAGTTTGTGGAAGGCGTTGCCACCATTTTCGGGCACGGTATTGTCTTGGGTCTGGGGCAGGCACTCGATGCCGGGCAGGACACGCTCGGATTGAAATACTACCAAGGCAAGAATGAGCAAGGAATGGCGCATATGGCGGCGGGCTTCGCGAAGCAGCACAACCGCCGCAAGATAATCGCCGTAGCCTCCTCTATCGGTCCGGGGGCGGCGAATATGGTTACGGCGGCGGCGTGTGCCTCTGTGAATAATATCCCGCTGCTTTTGCTGCCCGGGGATGCGTTTTCCACGCGCCAGCCGGATCCGGTTCTCCAGCAGTTGGAGCAGGAGTATGACGACAGCATTACGACCAATGATGCATTCCGCCCTGTGTGTAAGTACTGGGCGCGGGTCAACCGCCCGGAGCAGCTGATGAGTTCCATGATACACGCCCTGCGCGTGCTGACCGACCCGGCGATCACCGGTGCTGTCTGCGTCGCGCTCCCGCAGGATGTGCAGGGGGAGGCGTGGGACTTCCCGGCGTACTTCTTCCAAAAGCGGGTGCATAAGATTACGCGCCCCGTGCCGACCAAAGAGGAACTCGTGGATGTCCTGAAGGTGCTCCTTGCCGCCGAGAAACCGCTGGTCATCTGCGGCGGCGGCGTGCGCTATTCGGAGGCGGGGGCTTCGCTCTCGGAATTCTGCAATGCGTTCCAAATCCCGTTCGGGGAGACGCAGGCCGGCAAGTCCGCCGTGCCTGCCTCCGACCCGATGAACCTCGGCGGTATCGGCTGCACGGGCAACAGCGCCGCAAATACCATCGCGAAAGAAGCGGATGTGATTATCTCCGTCGGCTCGCGGCTCTCGGACTTCACGACATCCTCGAAGTGGCTCTTCCGGGCTGATGCGAAGTTCGTGAACCTGAACATCAACCGCTTTCATGCGGAGAAACTCGATGCCGTCTATGCGCTCGGGGATGCCAAAGCGAGCCTCGAGGCGCTCTTTGTCGCACTTACTGCCAAGAGCTACAAATCCGCTTGGGGGGATGCGATTGCCAAAGCCAAGCAAGAATGGCAGGACGAGTACGAGGCGCTCGCGGCGTATAAGTACGACGAAAATTTCTTTGCCTTGGTGCAGGCGCGGGATCCGCGTTCCATAGACGACTTTGTGGCAACCCTCGGCGGTACGCTGACGCAGACGGAGGCACTTGCCGCCGTACGCGCCAATACGGCACCGGATGCCATCTTTGTCGGTGCCTCCGGTTCACTGCCCGGTGATATGCAGCGGATGTGGGAGACGGATGCCAAGGACTCCTATCACATGGAGTACGGCTACAGCTGTATGGGCTATGAGATAGCCGCCACGCTCGGCGCGAAACTCGCCGACCCCACCAAAGAGGTCTATGCCATGGTGGGCGACGGCTCTTTCCTGATGCTCCACTCGGAGCTTGTGACGGCCATCCAAGAGGGCATGAAAATCAATGTGGTGGTCTTTGACAACTCCGGCTTCGGCTGTATTAATAACCTCGAGATGAACAACGGTGTCGGCAACTTCGGCACGGAGTTCCGCAAGCGCGGCGCGGACGGCAAGCTCTCCGGGGACTTGCTTAATATCGACTACGCAGGCTTCGGGGAGGCACTCGGTGCCGCCGGCTTCCGGGCGCATAACATGGAGGAGTTGCTTGTCGCGCTGGAGGGTGCCAAACTGGAGTCGCGCTCTACGGTGATTGACCTCAAGGTGCTTCCCAAGACCATGACGGACGGCTATGGCTCGTGGTGGCTTTGCGGCGTATCGGCTGCGAATCTCTCCGAAAAGGGAGAGGAAGCCTACCGCATCAATGAGGAAGGTAAGAAGAAGGCACGGCAGTACTGATTCGCTTAACCGGGAATACCCAGTAGGTTACAGACCGTTTTTGGGAGATGGAGAGGCTGCGATGCAATTGCCCGCAATCCGCTTCGCTGTGTGCAGCGATATACATTACTATGATAATCCCTTGCATGGGGAGCGTTGGGATATGAAACGCGCTTTCCGGCAGATGACGGCGTGGGGCAGGGGAGGGGGCTACCCCGGTTTGGATGCCCTTGCGGTGGCGGGCGACTTCACCAACAGCGGGAGCGAGAAGCAGTTCCGGGACTTTGCGAGGCACTTGGATCGGCGCCTGCCGCCGGAAACGCGCAAGCTGGTCATCCTCGGCAACCACGAGTTCCCGGAATTCAAAGAACAGCCCCCTGCTTATGACCGCTTGGCGCGGTACTTCGGGCACGGCGGCAACATCCACGAGGTTGTGAAGGGCTTCCACTTCATTGGCATTTCCGAGAAAAAGATGGAGGGACGTATGTATGACGATATGACGCATATGTTCCTTTCTGACGCCCTTGCGCAAGCGGCGGCGGATGCCCCGGGGCGGCCGATTATCGTTTTCCATCATGCGCCGCTGCAAGGCACGGTTGCCCGCAGCCACCACGGCATCGCCGAGCTGAAAGAGATTCTGCGGCCGTACCCGCAGATTGTGGATTTCTCCGGGCATAAGCACCACCCTTTGCAGGATGAAAGCACCATTTGGCGCGGTACGGCGGAAAGCGAGGCGGGCGCGTTTCTATGCATCGGCACCTCCTCCGTGGCGTTTCCCGAAACGCCGAAAGACCACCCGGCCTATTGCTACGTTACGCAACCGCCGTGGGCGCAGTCGCAGATGGTCTTCTGCGAAATCAGCGCGGACGGCGATGTGTCCGTTATCCTTTGGGATATTAAAAACGGCACACCTTACCGAACACACAGAGAACGCGGGTTCTCTGCCTATACTATTATATAATAAGGAGATTCCTCATGTCTGCGAAACTGAAAGTCGGCATTATCGGCACCGGCGGTATTGCCGGGAACCACATTGCGGCGTACAAGAAGCTCGGTGACAAGGTCGAGGTCGTAGCGTGCTGCGACATTGACGGCGAAAAGGTCAAGAAATACGCCGAGCGCCACGGCATCCCGCGCACCTACACGGATGCCGAGGAGATGATGGCGGCGGAGACACTCGATGCCGTCAGCGTTTGCACATGGAATGCCGCGCATAAGCCCTGTACGATTGCGGCACTGCGCGGCGGAGCCAATGTCATCTGCGAGAAGCCTATGGCACTCAATGCCGCAGAGGCCGCCGAGATGGAAGCGGTCGCCAAAGAAGAGGGAAAGCTCTTGGCCATCGGCTTCGTGCGCCGCTTCGGCAAAGACGCCATTGCTATCAAGGAGATGAGCGACGGCGGCTTGTTGGGGGATGTCTACTACGCCAAGGCCGAGTACTTGCGCCGCGCCGGTGCGCCCGGCGGTTGGTTCGGCGACAAAGCCTACGCAGGCGGCGGCCCGATGATTGACCTCGGTGTCCATGTTATTGACCTTGTGCGTTACCTCGCCGGCAAACCGAACCCCACCGCTGCCTATGCCGTGATGTACGACAACATCGGTCCGCACCGCTATAAACTCTCCAACGGCAGCTATGTGTCTACCTCCAAAGGCAAGTTTGAATTCAATGTGGAGGATATGGCCAGCGCTCTCATCAAGTTCGACAGCGGTCTCACGCTACAGATTGAGGCTTCCTATCACTTGAATACGGCCTCAGACCGCGGGAGTATTGAGATTTTCGGCACGAAGGCCGGGCTTGCCATCAAGGACAAGAGAGTTGAGATTTATTCCGACATCAACGGTGTGCCTGTCAACTGCGAGACGGCCAATGATACTTCCCTTGACTTCCAGCAGATTTTTGACGCGGAGATCGCCCAGTTCGTGAAAGCCGCGGCAGGAGAGGAACCGACGCGCTCCCCGGCGGAGGACGGTGTGGCGCTGATGAAGATTCTGGATGCGGTGTATGAGTCGGCGCGGATTGGAAAAGAGGTTTTGATAGACTGACGCATGATTTCAGTACGCCGAGCAACAAAGAAGGATATTCCCCCCACCCCCTGCCTCCCCCTAAAGAAAATGACCCCCCCCCACGTCGCCGGAATTCTCGGCGGCGTGTAATTTCTTGTTAAGCATAATAATATTTTGTAACCAATGTGTACTGCGCATGACCGAAATAATTTCGGTCGGCGGGATTCAAATATACGCTAAATTTGGAACAAACCGCCCTTTTCGGTAGGAATGCGAAAATTTTTTGAAACCAGCTAAGAAAAGTCAAGCCCTTTTTCAGTGTTTTCTGCTGGTAATTTATGGAGGTTTTGCTTGTGGGTCCATTTATTCGCCCGGCGCTCGTTTCGCTGTCATCTACGGCGCG
>JAISUW010000023.1 GCA_031271865.1 Oscillospiraceae bacterium | reverse complement strand
ATGGCTCTTGCTTCATGCCTTTTGTTTTGTGCATTTTGACGAAGAAATCAGGTTTTCTTGTTTGAACAATCGTGAATTTGACGAAAGTAGTGGGTTTGCCTCTTGCCTCTTGCTTCATGCCTCTTGCTTCTTGAAGAGCCGGAAAAAGAAAGAAGCCTGTTTGCGCGCAGGAGCTTCCTTCACTTACTATTATAATGATTATTTTTGATTTGTCAAGGGTTTTTTCCGTTTTTTAGAAATATTTTTTCTGCGGCTGTTTACGTCTCCCCCTTGACTATTCTTGTCAATTGCTGTATAATAGCAAAAGCAAATCCTAACATCTGCAACGCAGAAAGGAAACGGTGATGGACAAACATACAGAACGCTTGCATTACGCGAAGCCGGCGGAAACTTGGACGGAGGCTGTGCCGCTGGGGAATGGGCATATCGGAGCCATGGTCTTCGGCGGGACGCAGGAGGAGCGTATTGCGTTAAACCATGATGAACTCTGGTCCGGTTATCCGCGCACGACGGTGCGGGACGGAGCCTTCGAGGCTTTCCAAAAGTCGCAGAAACTGGCTCTGGAGGGCAACCTCCGCGAAGCACAATTTGCGGCGGAGGATGGCTTCGGCGTGCGGGAAACCCAATGCTATCTGCCTATGGGTGACCTGAAACTGAATTTCAGAAAACGTGTACATTGGAATGAGCCGGAGTATTTTCCAAGCATTGAAAACTACAGCAGAGAGTTGGACCTTTCGCAGGCACTCTCCACCGTCACGTATACCGCGGACGGCGTACATATTAAGCGGGAGCTGTTTGTATCGGCGCCCGCGGGTTTGGTTGCCGTGCGTGTGCAGTCTTCGGAACCCATTACATTCAAAGTGAATTTCTCTTCCCCTCTGCAAGGGATGTACCGCGGGGAGGGGATCCTTTACTGCTACGACGGCGAGGCACCCGGCGACCATACGCCGTCCGGCTTGCCGGATATGCAGGAGTACGGCTCCTATGTCTACGAAATGGCAGAAGACAAGCGCGGTGTCGGCTTTAGAACCGCTGTCCGGGCGTTCTCTGACGGCAATGTGGGGAATGCGGGTCCGGCAATCGGCATTACAGAGAGCACTTGTGCCGTGATATACCTAGCTTGCGAAACCAGCTTTAACGGTTGGGACAAGTCGCCCTACTTGGAAGGCAAGCCCTACAAGGAGGAGGCTTTGGCGCGGCTGGAGGGCATAGGGGCTGCGGATTTTGATGCCTTGAAAAGTGCGCACATCGCGGACTATACGCAGTACTATAACCGCGTGAAGCTGACGCTGGAGGTGCCGGACACTGCCGGGGCGGATCTCCCGACGGACGATCGTTTGAAGGCGTTCCAAGAGGACGAGAGCAAGTCCGATAAGAAGCTCGCGGTGCTGCTATATAACTTCGGCCGCTATTTGGTCATCTCCGGCTCGCGGCCCGGGACGCAGTGCATGAACCTGCAAGGCCTTTGGAATGCCGAAGCGACGCCGCCATGGCGCTGCAACTATACTGTGAACATCAACACGGAGATGAACTACTGGCCTGTGCTGATGTCCAATCTAGCGGAAATGGATGAGCCGCTCCTGAAGATGGTCGCGGAAGTCGCCGAGGCCGGAAAAGCAATCGCCAAAGCGCATTACAATGCCCCCGGCTTTGTCGCCCACCACAATGTGGACCTCTGGCGGCATACCGGTCCCGTTGGCATCGGACGCAACCGCGCTTGCCATATGTTTTGGCCGTTCGGCTCCGGCTGGCTGTGCCGCCATGTGTTTGAGCATTATGAATATACGCTGGACAAAGAATTTTTGGCGGCGTACCTGCCCGTTCTGCGTTCCAATGCCGAATTCTATAACCATATGCTCGTGGAGTATAAGGGGGAATTGATTTTCTGCCCCGGTACCTCGCCGGAAAACGGTTTCCTTTGGCCGGTCACCGAGGAAACAGCCAAACTCTCTTGGGAGGAGCAGCGGGAGATTTATTTCGCCGACCGCCGCAAGGACAAGAGCGAACGGCGCGTAGTGGATTGTGCCGTCAGCCAGTCCGCGCAGATGGGAATGAGCATCGTCAAAGAGAGCTTCCAAAACTACCTTGCCGCTCTGGAAACCCTCGGTCTGCCGAAGGATGATCTTGCGGATGCCGTCGCCGCAAAACTGCCGCAGCTCCGTCCGCCGCAAATCTCCCCCTATAACGGAAGGTTGCTCGAATGGTATGACGATGTGGCCGACTGTGAGGCGCACCACCGCCATGTGTCGCACCTCTATGCCCTCCACCCCGCACGCGAAATCAGTCCCTACACTACGCCCGATCTCGCTGAAGCTTGCCGCAAAACACTCGATCTCCGCGGCGATGACGGTACCGGTTGGTCCCTCGGCTGGAAAATTAATTTCTGGGCCCGCCTCTTGGACGGCACCCATGCCCTCAAACTGATGTATATGCAGCTTCGCTTTTCCTCCGCTACCGATACCAAATATTCCCATGGCGGCGGGACTTACGCCAATCTCTTCGATGCCCACCCGCCTTTCCAGATTGACGGTAACTTCGGTTTCGTCTCCGGCGTGGGCGAGATGCTCCTGCAATCCGATGGCAAACAACTCCGACTCCTGCCCGCACTGCCGCCAGAATGGCCCGATGGCTCCGTTACTGGCCTCGCCGCTAAAGGTAACCTCGTCGTCTCCATTAGCTGGAAAGATGGGAAACTCGCAGAGTGGAAGGTCGATGGGGACGCCGCAGCTGTTGAGATTTATGATGGGATTAGTGGGGAAAAGTTGAGTTGGGTTGAGTTTGGTTGAGTTGAGTTTGGTTTAGCTAAGCTAAACTGTACTAAGCTGTGTTCAGCTAAACTGAGCTGAGCTGAGTTAAACTAAGCTGAGCTAAGCTGAGCTGAGCTGAGCTGAGCTAAGCTGAGCTAAACTAAGCTAAGTTGAGCTGAGCTAAACTAAGCTAAACTAAACTGAGCTAAGCTAAGCTAAGCTAAGCTGAGCTGCAAATAAAGCAGCTGAACTCAGTTAAACTAAACTAAACTCAGCTAAACTAAACTCCCCCGCAAGCGCCGCAAATCCCTATAACTAATTAATTCGATGCCGCAGTCTTTATAATGCTGCCGTGTTTTGGGGTCTTTATAAAGTTGATATTCCCAGACGCGGCGGAAGCCTGCACCGGAGGCGTTACGAGCTTCGCCGGTATCGGAATTGGGATGGAGGTAAGTTTCGGTGATACCGTGAGGGAAGGATTCGATAAAGGTATAGAGGTAATCGCGGAACTGTTCATAGGATTCTTTTTGAGGGCCGTTAAAATCGTGGGGCATGAGGTAATCGGGACCGATGAGACCGAGACGCTTAGCGGCGGCCTGCGCCATAGCGAGGGCTTGGGCGATGCCCGGCGCTTGGATATCGAGGGTACGGTTTTGTTCTTGACCTGCGAGACCCAGCATGGGGAAGCGCAGCGGCAGACCGGTTTCGGCAGAAAGCCGGAAGAAGAGCTCGAGCATTTCGAAACGGCCGGTTGCAACGCCGTAGAGCGTGCCCATATGGTTATCCCAATGGGAGGGTTCGAGACCGAGGCGGCGGATCTGCGCCAATTGCGCGCGGACTTCTTTTTCGGTTTCGGTCATGTCGGCTTTTTGTTCGAAAGTGGAACTGTCCGGATAAAAGTAGCCGTTTTCATCGGTCAGGGAGGGGACACTTTCTGCGACAGGACCCCATTTGTAACCGTGCCATTCGCTGGTGGTGGTCAGGTGCAGCCCGATGGCATATTGGGGATGTGCCGCCGCCCACTTCACGGCGTGCGGCGCCCAGGGGCAGCAGGTCATGATGGTGGCACTCGTGACGTGCCCGAGTTCCAGCAGTTCAAACGCTGCCAGATTGGCGCCGAGGAAGGAGCCGGTGTCGTCGCAGTTGATAATAGCGTATTTCTCTTTTCCGATAGCCATACGTTTCTCCTTTGTAAGTATTCGGTTTAGGATACTCTTGTGTAGTAATAATCGGTAGAAGTACCGACCGTGCGGACAATCAGTTTGTCGTCTTTGAATGTGACATTGTAGTCGACTGTCGTGTCAACGAGAAGCAAGTTATAGGTAATCGAAAGCAGAGCAGGCTCATCGCCGGAGCCTTTTTTGATGGTATACTTGCCTTGCACCGCTACCGCAACGAGCGGCAAACCCAGACCGACTGTGCCGTCGGACTTGAATTCCAGCGTCTGGAACTTGAACCTGCTCCCATCGGCATCCCACTGTCCGAGGATTTGCTTTTCCGGATTTTGCAAAGCCGCAGGTACATCGCACGCCGCCAAGAGACTGACAGCCGCCAAAAGAGCCAGCACCAAAGAGAGAATCCGCTTCATGATAACAATCCTGCTTTCTTACTGTTGTTTGTTTGAACGTGACAACATTATAGCATACCGCCCAACGATTTGCAAGGGTAGATGCGAAAAAAAGAAAAAACACAAAAAACACCGCCGGGAGAACGCCCGGCGGCTATCTGTAGCGGTTGGGTTTCGTCAGTCTATCTTAGCCAGAGCCTCCTGCACGGCGTAATAGGAGGGCTTCTCCTTGCCGTCAACGGTGGTCAGTCCCCAGCGGGTCTCCGTCGGACAATCCTCCTGCCCGCAGACATAGCAACGGTGCGAATCGCCCCAGCAGTACACAAAAGCGCCCAGCAGGAAAGGCAGCTTCTTGAGCCGCGGCCAAATGGCGGTATAGAAGCCGGCTTGCCCCTCCGGCGTGTGCGGGTACTTCTTGATGACCACTTTCTTCGGCAGTTCACTGTAGAAGTGGTAGCAGAAGTCTATCTGGAAGAGGAAGTCCCCCCAGTCACCGCTGGCGTTGTTGTACACCTGGTTGCGGATGCGCTCCGGGAGTTTCTCCACGAACGCCTTGATGTCGGCGCGGGCTTCCGCCTCGCTGGACACCCCATAGCGCTGCAGGACGGCTTTCTTCTCCTCAGCAGTCTTTGGAGCCCCGCCGGAGATGTAGCCGAACTCCGTCAGCAGTATCGGCTTGCCTGTATAGGCATACAGGAAGCGCAGGCAAGCATCAAAGAGATACATCCAGTTCCCGACCGGCGTGAAGCATCCGATATAGACATCTATGCCGATGTAGTCGCAGTATTGGTGCCACGGCTTCATCAGTTCATGCAGGTCGCACTGCGGTCCGCCGGAGTTGTAGCCGATGAGCAAATCACCGCGCAGGGGGTACATAGCTTGGAGCTGCACCCCAATGTAGTGTGCCGCTTCTTTCATGGAGAGGGGATTCGTGAAGCGCGGCACCCCCTGCTCATTGGTAACTTGGAAGCCAATGGCAACGTCCCTGAGATCCTGCACATAGAAGCGCGCGGCTTCGCAGATTTTGGCTTCGCCCTCCGGGGTGCGGCACTCTATGCCCAACTCCCGGAAAGATGAGTGGTAGGGGGTGACGACGAAGGCTTTGATGCCGTTGTCTGCGTAGCGCTGAAGTTTTGCCTTGAAGTTCTTGTAGTCCTCCCGGAGGTTACCGTCCGCATCAAAGGGGACAGGCGCATCCGGACGGAAGTATTGGATGCCGGCGCCTTTAATCTGTTCAAAGTTCTCAGAGGGGTGGCAGACGCCTTTGAGGAACTTTCCGCCGAGCTTTCGTTTCGCCGCTTCCACGGCAGGGTTGGTCTGCTTGATGAAGTAGGATTTCAGCAGGTTGATGGGTGCGATTTTTACGCCGGACAGGATTTGGTTTTTGATGAAGTCTTCCATGGGTATGTGTCCTCCTCTGTGGGTGGAAATATCGGTTCACGCCGTCACCGCTTACCCGTACTTGCCGTTTGAGAACGTGCAGAGGTCCGCAGCAAGGATTTTGCGTGATGCCATACTTAAACCATAGGGGCAGTGTGCAGTTCCTAGCAATTATACCGCAAAGCAGGGCGTGAGTCAAGCCCTTTGGCAGATTTATTCTGTTAACGCTTCCAGTTGCGCTCTGACCCGCAGGAGGTCTTCCATTGCTGCCGGTTTGTTGCGCGGGTCGCGCAGCAGGTACGCAGGGTGATAGGTTCCCATCCGCAGAATCCCATTGTGCCGAAAAAACTGCCCATGCTCCCGCGTCACCTTGAAGTCCGGTTTGATGAGCCGTATCGCGGCTACACGGCCTAAGCAGACAATAATCTTCGGCCGGATTGCTTCTACCTGCGCCGTCAGCCATGGCAGGCAGGCATTTACCTCCTCCGGTGAGGGATCTCGGTTTTGCGGCGGCCGGCACTTGACCATGTTCGCGATGTAGATGTTCTCTTTGCGCGAAAAGTCTACACATGCCAGCATCTTGTCCAGCAATTGCCCCGAACGCCCCACAAACGGTTCTCCCTGTAAATCCTCTTGCTCTCCGGGACCTTCGCCGATGAACAGCACATCGGCCTCCGGATTTCCCACCCCGAATACTAAGTTCGTCCGGGTGCGTCCCAGGGGACACTTCTGACAGTCGGTACATGCAGTACGCAGCGTTTGGATGTCCATGTGTTCTCCTTGGAAAAAGCCCCGTAGGGGCTCTAGTGCCCTGTAGGGGCATAGGTGCCCCTACGGGGCATTATCCTCACGTAAACAGCAGCCCATCTATAGGCTCATCGAAGGCCGGCAGGAACTCCGCGAGGAACGCCTCCAAAGCAGGCATATCCATGTTATGCAAGGCGATGAGGATGGTTTGGTGAGCGGTACGAAACTCATCGTTTCCTGCGCGGAGTTCAGCCTTGCACTTTAGGAGGGCGGAGAGTTTGTCGGCAGCTTTGACATACTTCCACAGTGGCTTATCGCATTCTTGGATTTGCAGCAAAGGGGTATAGGCGGGGAGCAAGTCCGGCGGCAGGAGAGAGAGGAGTCGCCCGATGGCGGCATCTTCAACGGTGGCATAGGCTTGCCGCAGGGCGGGGGAGTGATACTTTACCGGGGTAGGGAGGTCGCCGGTCAGGACCTCGGAGGCATCGTGGAAGAGGGCGAGGGTAGAAACCCTATCGGTATCGACAGCGGCACCAAAGCGCTCGTTATCAATCGTAGCTAAGGCGTGTGCCAAAACGGCCGTTTCCAGCGAATGGGAGGAGAGGTTTTCCGGCTCAGCGGAGCGCATGAGCGGCCAGCGGGTGATGTGCCGCATTCGCAGCAGTAAGGCGTAGAAAGGAGAGGATGGCTTCATATGGGCTTGTCCTATTCGTTGGATAGATAGCAGAAGTGCAGCTTATGTTCCGTTACCACAACAGGAGTCAGTCTTCGATATAGACATCCTTGACACCGTCCACGCGCAGGAGCGTTTCTTTTAGGAAAGCCGTAGAGGCGGAGGGCTTCATGAAGACGGTGATGATTAAGACGGAGTGCGTCTCTTTACTCAGGAAAGCGGCGGTTGCGCGGTCTGCCGGAGGCATAATACTGATGTTCTGGTACTTGGCGCCGCCGCGCTGGATGGCTCCGATAATGTCGGCGGAGGCATCGTCTATATCCTCTACACCGACATAGACAATGCGTGTGCCCGGATTGCGGAGGGGGAGGCGCTTCACTACATTCAGCACAAAGAATATCACCAACGTGGCTATGACTGCCCCGGGCCAAAAGCCTATGCCTACAGCCAAGCCTACGCAGGAAACGCTCCACAAGGAGGCAGCCGTTGTCAGTCCCTTGACGGAGAAGCCCTCCCGCAGAATTGTACCTGCACCGAGGAAGCCGATACCGCTGATGACTTGTGCACCCAACCGCGCCGGGTCGGGTACGGACTTCAGCTCAAATACCTCTTGGTAGTAAGTAAAGATGTACTCTGACGTACACATCACGAGTGCCGCACCTACAGCGACCAAGATATGTGTCCGCAGACCGGCCGGACGGTGCGAGTGTTCGCGCTCCATACCGATAACACCGCCGAGCAATGCGGCTACGCCCAACCGCACGAATGTTGTTACGGCCATCTGAATGTCAGGTATCTCCCATAGCTTGAGTAAAAACGCTCTCAAAACACATCTCTCTCTTCTGTTTGTTACCCTATATTATATAACAAAACTACGCAGATAGCAAGGGATTATGTGTGAATTTTATCTGTTTGCGCCGAGAATTAATTCCATTAATTCCGCAACATCCGACACGATGCAGTCTGCGCCTGCTTCGCGAAGCTCCGCTTCGCTCCCGAAGCCGTACAGTACCCCGCAGCTGCGGCATTCATTCATTTTTGCGCCCAAGATGTCATATTTACGGTCCCCCACCATGAGGGTGCGGTTCGGCGCTGTTCCGCAGACCGCAAGCGCAGCCCGAACCAGATCCGATTTGTCGGAGTTGTGCCGGTTTAATTCCGTTCCGCAGACGGCTGTGAAGTATTTCAGATATCCCAGCTTTTCCAAGATCTCCGCAGCGTACTTGGTAGGTTTGGTGGTAGCGATACCTGCTTTGATTCCGCATTCATTCATTCGTAAGAGGAGGGTGTCCATGCCGGGAAACACCGACAGTAACAGGTGGTTGCCGGCTCCGTATACGGAGCGATACAGCCGGATGGCTTCGTGTGCCTGCTCCAACGGCATTCCCACAAACGTATGGAAAGCAAACTCCAAGGACGGTCCCAGGCAGGGCCGCCAACTCTCCGTGGTATGTTCCGGGTATCCAAGCGTCCGCAAAGCGTAGTTTGCGCTGGCGACAATGCCTTCCGCTGTGTCGGCAAAAGTGCCGTCAAAATCGAACAAAACAGCATCAAATCTCAACATGGGCGTTGTATTCCACTCCTCCTATATAAGTTGCAATTAGGTTACGGTGTCGGTCTGCAAGCAGAAAGTTGGCGCGCTTGCCGATGGCAATGGAGCCGATTTCTTCTGCTTTGCGAACCACGCGGGCAGGGTTGACGGTACAGGCGCGGATGACCGTCGCCTCCGCTATCCCGATGGATAAGAGCTTCCTGTATTCCTCGAAGAGATTGGTTGCACTTCCCGCTAAGGTCTTCCCGTCCGGCAGATACCATGCGGAATGAATCAATTCTGCACCTGCGCCGCTCACCGCATCGCTTACAACAACTGCACGGTCGCGCCCCAGTTCGCGGAATGCCAGGTGCAGCATGGGTGCTGATACGTGGATGCCGTCGCAAATTAATTCCGCCGTCGCGCACCGGCTTTCGAATGCCGCCGCAATGGGACCGGGTTCGCGGTGGTGCAGGGGCGGCATGGCATTATATAAGTGGGTGAAATGGCTGAAACCGCTTTCTAAGCCAAGCACAGTTTCGCTATATGTCGCCGAGGTGTGTGCAACGCTGATCGTGCAACTGCAAGATGTTTCCTGCGCAAATTCCAATGCGCCCGGGACTTCGGGAGCCGCCGAAATTAACTCGATGGGCGCAAGGGCTTGCAGAGCACGGAATTCATTCCTATGCGGCGGCCGTACGGCTGTTTTGTCTTGGGCACCCACCCGTTCGGGCGAAATGTACGGACCTTCCAGATGCACACCGAGGATGTGTGCCCCCTTTTCTTTGCCCATACTGTTACCGATGGCCCGGACGGCGGCAGCAAGCTTTTCGCAGGGGAGTGTCATGGTGGTTGGGCAGAAGCACGTGATGCCTTTTGCCGCAAGATGCTTAGAGAGTGCCAATACACTTTCTTCGCTGCCGTCGCTGACATCCGTTCCCGCGAAACCATGGACATGGATGTCCACAAAGCCGGGTAGCATATATAAGCCATCCGCTTCGAGGCATGGGCATTCATTCAGTAATTCATTTGTTTGCGGGAGGTGGGAACCGATTTCCGTTATGATACCGCCTGCGGTGCGCACATCGAGGCGTTGGAAGCCATCTCCGGTGAAAACGGCGGCGTTGCGGATAAGCATGGGAGATCCTGCACTTTCCTTACAGAAGTTGACCTGCGAGACAGCCGGAGGCAAAGGCCCACTGGAGGTTAAAGCCGCCGCAAAGGCCGTCCACATCCAACACTTCGCCGGCGGCGTATAAGTTGGGAACCAACCGCGAGCGGAGTGTGTGGGAACTCCAGCCGGAGATGTGTGCGCCGCCATGCGTAACCTGTGCGTCTTTCCAGCCGCGGGTGCCGGTGACCGAGAAGCAGAATGCTTTGCAGAGACGGGCGAAGTCAGCGGATTCGGCGGAAGGGGCGGCTTTGCATAGGGCAGAGGCATAGGCTTTGGGGAGCAGACCGCTCAGGAGTTGCTCCCACGGAGCGGTAGGGTTGTCGCAGCGGAATCGGCGAAGCAGATTCGCGGATTCTTCCGTACTGTACATCGGAAGGCTGTCAATGCAAAAGAGGCAACCCGGTGCAGCGCGGCGGGATACATCCATGGCAGCTATGCCGCTGATGCCGGTGTCGGTGAAGAGGATTTCACCGCTGCTTTCGGCGAGGAGGCATTCCTTGCTGTCAAGAAGGGAGAAGTTTCCTTGTATCCGTGTGCCTTTGAGGGGGGCAGTCCCTGCGGCTGTCAGGGGTACGAGGGCGGGTTTCAGCGGTGTGATGGTATGACCGAACTGGCGCAGGAGAGAGAAGCCGCCGCCGTCGGTACCGTGTTGGGGAGCTGCTTCGCCGCCGGCTGCGAGGAGGAGGGTTTCGCATTCCATGGAATCATTGAGAAGGAAACGATTGTTCGAATACTCGGCCATATGAATGGCTGTGTCTGTAATTATTTTTGTACCTTCCCGCTCGGCGGAGAAGCGCAGGGCATCAAGTACGGTGGCAGCTTGGTTGCCGAGGGGATAGAGCCTTCCCTCGCTGTCACTTCGCACGGCGATTCCGATAGAGAGAAAGAAAGACTTTGGGTCAAAGGCTTCCAATGCCGGGCGGGCGAACGCGGCATTCGTATAGGGGTGCGTTAAGGCATTGGTGTTCCCGAGATTGCAGCGGCCGTTGCCGGTGGCGAGCAATTTCTTCCCGACACGCGGGAGGCGCTCCACGACGGCGACGCGCTTTGTGGGGTGCGCGCGGCGCATAGACACAGCGGCGGCTAAACCGGAAGCGCCGCCGCCGATGATGATTGTGTCATACATTATTTTTTGCATAGCATTCTCTTGAGACCTCGCATGGCACCGGTTCCGAGACCGAAGAGGGATTTGAGGATGTGTTCGTCATTCAGCAGGGAGATGAAGGAATCCGCCATGGGTCTGTCCATGAAGCCGCCGGCCCATTGCGCAATGACGCGCACCGGCATTTCAAAGGCACTGCCGAGGAGGACTTCGGGGCTGCCCAACTCTTCTACGAGAGGGGCGAGCAGTCCGAGACTCTTGCGTATCACTTTGCCGATGAAGCGGCCAGCTTTGCCGTCTGCTGCGTCATCCAGCGTTTCGTTCCAGCCGATGCGGCGGCCGGGTGCGAAATCGCTTGCCGGTATAGGATGCCCCAAGAGCAATTCAAATTCGGCGTCGGTTATATTTTCCACATCGGCGGCGAAGTAGTGCGGGAGGGCATCTTTCGGGATGGGCGCTTGGATTCGGTCGCCCTCTATGGTCACAGAGCCGCGCAGGCGGATATCGCGCGAGGAGGCGCCGATGCGCAATTCATACGACCCCGGGCAAGGCACAAAAGCTGCTTTGGCAGTATCATAGAATTGAAATGCGCGGACATCCAACTGTATGGAAACGCGTTTGCTTTCGCCCGCTGCCAATTCGACTTTTTCGAACCCGCACAGAACCTGTTCCGGGCGGTAGATGACCCCGCCCAGCGGCGGCGCAGCATAGACTTGTACGATTTCTGCGCCGTCACGCTCACCTGTGTTGGTGACGCGCAGCGTGACCTTGTCGGGCGAGCAGCGCGGGGTGCTGTATTTGAAAGCGGTATAGCTCAGACCGTGCCCGAAGGGGAACTGCACATCTTTCCCGGTGCTGTCATAATAGCGGTAGCCGACATACAGACCTTCGCGGTACTCTGTGCCGGTTTTGCTGCCGGGGAAATAGGTATGGCAGGGGACATCCTCCATAGCAAGCGGGAAAGACTCCGCCAGTTTGGCGGAGGGGTTTGCGTCCCCGTACAGCAAATCAATCTGCGCTTCGCCGACAGCCTCGCCGCCCAAGTAGCTCTCCAAGATGGCGCGGGCATGAGGCGCCCAAGGCATACGGACAGCGGAGCCGTTCATAAGCACCACAACTGTGTTTGGCTGCACCTCGGCGCATTTCCGGATAAATTCCGTTTGGCAGGGGGGGAGGTCGATGTTCTTGCGGTCCAACGCTTCGTTGTCCATGTTGTCGGGCAATGCGGCGAATATGACAGCAACTTCTGCTTCTTTCGCGGCTTGGAGGGCGGGTGCGGCTGCAATTGAATCATAGTGGAAATCATGCAAACCAAAGGCTTTGCTGTAAGTGACGGAAAGCCCGGCGGCGGCGGCGGCAGCAACGGCACTTGTGGGCTTGTAGGCATTGACGTGACTGGAACCGCCGCCTTGGAAGCGCGGCGCTTCCGCGAAAGCGCCCAAGAATGCCGCTTTGGTGTCCTTCGAGAGCGGGAGGATGCCGTCGTTTTTCAGGAGAGGCATCGTTTCTGTTGCCATACGGCGGGCGGTTTCATGGTAGGCGGCATTGTCGGCGCAGGGGGCGGCGGCTTTGCCTTCCGCAGCGCGCAGGACAAGGCAAGCGACATTCTCACAAGCAGTGTTCAACTGTTCTTCGGTGAGGGAACCGTTTGCGAGGGCATCTTTGAGTTCTTTTTCAAACAGGAGATATGCGCCCGGCATGGACAAATCCTGCCCGGCGGCAGCAGCTTTGGCACGGTCGGAGGTGGCGCCCCAATCGGATACGACCATGCCGTCATAGTCCCATTCGCCGCGAAGCAGGTCGGTAAGTACCTTTTTGCTTTCGGAAACATACTCCCCATAGAGTTTGTTATAGGAACACATGACCGTCCATGGGTCGGCGCGCTTGACCGTCTGCTCAAAGGAGGGGTAGTATATTTCGCGCAGGGTACGCTCGTCGGCGACACTCTCTGCGGTCATGCGGCGCGTTTCTTGGTTGTTGGCGGCGAAGTGCTTCAGGGAAACACCGACACCGCGGGACTGTACGCCCTCGGTATACGCTACGGCCATTTCACCGGACAGGTAGGGGTCTTCGCTGAAATACTCAAAATTACGCCCGCACAGCGGCGAGCGTTTGATATTTACGGCCGGACCCAAGACAACGGATACATCTTCGCTTTGGGCAATCTCGCCCAAGGATTCCCCCAGTTGGCGGAGCAAAGCACGGTTCCAAGAGGCGGCGGTTCCGGCGGCGGTCGGGAAACAGACGGTCTTAATAGAAGCGCCTAAGCCCAGGGGGTTCCCGGCACTTTCCTGTTTGCGCAAGCCGTGCGGTCCGTCGCTGACCATGACAGGAGGTAAGCCCTTTGCGGAAAGGTCAATGGTGTGCCATTGGTCGGCACCGTTAATGAGGCGGAGTTTCTCTTCTGCGGTGAGGGTTTGAACAATTTCTTTTGCCCGATTCCGGAGGTCTTGGCTAAGCACGATAATCACTCCAAATCATTTTAATAAAACAAATGTTCCGAAACACCAATCGGGCGGCAGTGTTGCCGCCCATTGCAGGGAAAGAATCGGTTTGGGGTAAGAAAGACTCAGACTTCATAGGCACTGAGGGGCATACTGTTTGCTTTCAGGCGGCGCAGGACGATGTGGGTCTCGGTGTTGCCAACACCATCGAGGCTGGTAATCTGGCGGTGGACATCCTCCAACTCGTCCTGGGAGGCAGCGACAATTTCCAGTAAGTAGTCGTATTCGCCGGTGAGGTAGTAGAGGTTGACCACGTTGCGCAGCGCACAGACCGTATCGGCAAAGGAATCGGTGTGTTTGGTGCCGGAGAGTTTGATTTCAATCCATGCCGTGATGTCAAAACCGAGTTTTTTGCGATCCAGAATGGTGGTGTACTGGGAAATGATGCCGTTATCCTCCAGTTTGCGGATGCGTTCCAGTACGGCTGAGACGGACAAGTTGATGTCGCCGGAGATGGCGGAGGCCTTTGCCCGCGCGTTGGTAGAGAGAGCCTTGAGGATTTTTGCGTCTGTTGCGTCCATTGAATTGTCTCCTTTTAGTGTTTAACGTTATTGCTTCGGTTATCACATACCCCACCGGTTTAACAGGGAAGCGCAGGGGAAACAAGAAGGGTCTTGTGCGTGTGGTAAATAACTTTGCCGGGCGGAGAGCCGGGCGGTTTACGCAGTTGCCTGACCGGAGTATAGTCGACATTCACCAGGTGCGATGTCCGGGCGGCGGATTGGTAAGCAGCGACGCCGGCGGCTTGCTCAATGCTGCGGGACGGCGGATTTTGCCCTTCACAGCATAAGACAACGTGTGAACCCGGCAGGTTCTGTACATGGAACCAAAAATCTGTCTTTGCGGCTCCTTTCAACGAAAGAAATTCGTTCTGGGCGTTGGAGCGACCGCACAATATGCGCAGACCGTCGGCGGTGCGGTACTCCAATGGAGGAAGCGGCTTTGCATGCTTGGGTTTCGATTTAGTGTTATGTCGTTTGACGATTCCCAAATCCTCTAATTCTTTGCGCAAATTGTCTAAATCGGCGGAAGAATTGTTGCGGGAAAGGCTCTCGCGGGCATTCTCTAAGTATTCCAGCTCGTTTTCGCTCTCCGCGAGAAGCGTGCGCAGCTTCTCTTCGGCATTCTTTGCCTTTTGGTAACGCTTGAAGTAACGGGCAGCATTGGCGGAGGGAGTCAGCGCAGGGTCAGCAGGGATGCGGATTTCCCGGTTGTTGTCATAGGGGTTTTCCAGTAGGTAATACCGGCTGCCGCGCTGCAGCGTGCCCGCTTCCAATGCCGTTTGGTGTATGCGAATCAGTTCGCCGTATAAGCGCAGCGATTCCCTATCCTCCGCTTGCGCCAATTCTCCTTTCCGCGCTTCCAGTGTGCGAACCGCGCGCGCTATGCGTTGGTCTAAAAGCTTCATTAGTTCCGCGCTGCGCTGCTTTGCAGCTTCTTGTGTGTCCCGCTCGCGGTAGAGTAGCTCTAAGTCGTGCATGATGGGCAGCATAGCTGCATTTTTCAGCAGCACTGCTGCATTTTGCGGGGGCGCTGCCGGTGACCATTTCAGACCGGGCAGAATGGGGCGGGTGGACTCGTCAATGGAGAAGCGGCGCACAGCATCGATAATGGTGTTATCGGCATAGGTGAGGATGAGGTTTTGGTGCCGGCCGAAATACTCAGCGCGCAGCAACAGCGTGACGGGGTCGCCGATGGTGTCAGTGGCGCGGAAAGTGAACGTGACGGCGCGGTCTGTTCCCTCCTGACGAATGTCGGTTATAACTGCGCCTTGCAGGTGTTTGCGCAAGAGCATACACAGCGCCGTAGGAGTGCCGGGCGGCGGCGGCGGTTCTTCCATAAGTAACAGCCGCGGTGTTCCCGGGTTGGCGCGCAAGAGCAGTTTAAAACTTCCTTCCCGGGTGCGTAGGTAAAACAGTAAGGCATCCCGGGGAATGTGGTGAATCTTCTCTATCCGCGCACCGAGAACCTTTTCCCGGAGTTCGGTTACCAAGGCGGCAATGAGGTGGGTATCAAATCGTGTCATGGCAGTATGGTATGGATAGGCGGCTTTTCTTCTGCTTGGCGGATGGGCAAATCCGGGAAAGCGCTTTGCAAGCGGCGGGTGAGTTCGGCGATGGAGGGATGTTCGGTTTCAAAATGTCCGGCAGTGAGAAGCGGTTTGCGGACCGTTTGCGATTCCAAAAAGGTATGGTAGCGGGCTTCACCGGTGAGGTAAGCGTCCGCACCGTTGCTGTAGGCATCCGGCATATCTCCTCCGGCGGCACCGCCGACCAAGGCGAGGGTGCGGCATAGTGCCGGAACACCGTTATACAGAATCGGCGTGTTCAAACACTTGGCGGTATAGGCACAGAGTGCTTCGGCGGACATTTCGGACGGCAAATCACCGATGCGGATATAAGAGCCGATTGCTCGGACGTTTGTAAGACGCAGTTTCGAAGCTAAGCAGTCATTTACCCCGCCCGCACATATGTCCCAAGGCGTATGGGTGCTGATAACAGAGATTCCGGCTTGGATGAGCTTCCAAACGACGCTCTCCGGCGAGATGGATTGGATGGCGTGAAAGAACAGCGGATGGTGGCAGACAATCAAATTGGCATCGGCTTGTGCCGCTTGGCGGATGATGTCCGGCGTCACATCCAGACAAGTCAGGATGCCGCAGACGGACTGCTCCCGGCTACCGACATCCAAGCCGCACCGGTCGAAGCTGTCCTGCGAAGAAAACGGCGCAAAGCGGTCTATTGCGTCATAGATGTCCCCAACGCTCGGCATGGGTGTCCACCACACTTTCCAAATCGGGCAGGAAGCTCTCCAGATACAGGCGTTCCATTGTCTTAAAGTCCGCCGCATACAGTTTATCGGCGCGGGTGCGGACGGCAGCGAGCGTTTGTTGCAGAATCAACTGCGCAGCGGCAGAATTGCATTCGGGAAGCTTTCCATAGTAGAACCAGCCATCTGCGAGGTCATGCTGCCGGGGAGCGTGAATCGGGTCATACGCTGCAAGAATGGCACCATAGGTGCGCACATTGTCTGTTACTGCTTGCTCCGCTTCTATGACATATCCGAGATACGTCAGCATGGCGCGGACTTCGTGGGCGTGGCTGTTGGGCTGGATAACAACAACGGTGCCCGGAATCTGCAGGACGATTTTTCCGCGAAGGAGGATGTCTGCAATCCCGGTGCCGCCCATGCCGCACAGGAAATACCCCTCTGCTTCCCCGGGAGCAAAAGCGGCGAACCCATCGGAGAGCCGCAGTTCACAGCGCCCGGCATATGGCTTTCCTTTCAGCGTATTGGCTGCATTCAACAGCGGACCTTCGCGAACGTCTGTTGCGATGGCAGAGTCAATGCGGTTACGCCTCAATAAGGTGCAAGGCAAATAGGCATGGTCGCTGCCTATGTCTGCAATGGTGCGGATGTGTGCGGGCAGCAAATCCGCACACATTTTCAAACGAAAGGACAGCGTCATTCTTCGCTCTTAAAATGGTCGTTGAGCTTCTTGACAAGTTCGTCGGCATTTGTGCCATGCACCATGCAGGCCTCGCCGATGCTCTCGGCGCGGGAGTGCGGACAGCCGAGGCAGTGCATTCCCATTTCGAGGAAGTAGGGGGCGGTGGCGCGGTCTTTGTCCAGCACATCGCCGATAAGGGTGTCTTGGGTGATTACCATGGTTGGTGTTCTCCTTTATACTATGGGTAGGCGGCACGGTGCCACCGGATAGATAGGGTTAGGCTTTCATGGTGATGCGAACACTTCCGCCGCTGAGCTCGACGGTCTTATCCACATCAATCGGCGCCAAGACGGAGCCGAGGGCAACGGTTTGCGCAAGGACTTCCGCCGCGATGGCTTTCTCCGCTTCAGCGACAGTGGCGGCAAGTGAATCATTGTCCGCTTGCAGGCCGAGATGGATGCGCTGCTCTACGGCGAAGTCGGCTTCCTTACGCAGAATCTGGCACTGCCGGATGAGGTCGCGTACCAAGCCTTCTTTGCGGAGGGCATCGGTGAGGTTAGTGTCCAAAGCGATGGTCAAATCCGGTGTCTGGCACTGAGCGGAGGCGATGCCCGGTTTGGTCTGTTTGGAAAGTGTGAAAAGCCCGGGAGCCAGAGGGGTTCCCCAACCGGGAACTGTGATTTCACCCTCTTCGGACAGTGCGGCGGCGATGGCTTCGTGGTCGGCAGGTGTCAGGGAAAGAAGATGCTCTTTGAATCGGTTTACGTCTTTTTTCAGGACGGCACCTGCGGCTTTGAAGTTCACACCGATGACAGGAACTTCAATAGCGCAAGGGTCGTCGATAAAGTTGAGCTCCTTGACGTTCAGTTCATCCATAATCTGTTGTGCGAAAGTGGTCAGCTTCGCGGCGGTATCTTCGTCTGCGAGGATGTAGAGGGTTTGCAGCGGCTGGCGTACCTTGAGGGACTGCTCGTTGCGCACTTTAAGGGCTGTGGCAATCACATCGCGGGCAACGGCGACACGTTCTACCAAACCGTTCTCGTCCGTTAAGCCTTCCAACGGCATAGGCCAGTAGGACAGATGCACGGAAAGCGGTGCGCCGGGATCGTATACGCGGATGCAGTCTTGCCAGACACTCTCGGTCATGAACGGGATTACCGGACTCATGACAACCGCACAGGTGCGGATGGCATGGAACAGGCACTGGTAGGCACGAATCTGATCGTCCGGGTCTTCGCTTTTCCAATAGCGGCGGCGGCCCAAACGGATATACCAGTTGGAGATGTCGTCCACAAACTCCTCGAAAGCCTTGATAAGTGCCGGGTGCCGGTACTCTTCGAGCGCTTTCTCTGCAACAGAGAGGAATGAATTCGAGCGCAGCAGAAGCCATCTGTCCATAGGGCAGAGGCTGTCGAAATCATGGATAAAGCGGCAATTCGGCTTATCTATGGAAGCATATGTGTTAAAAAACGTTACGATGTTCTTGAAGTTCAGCAGTTTGCGTCTGGCTTCATCCCCGAGGGAGAATCCGAAGCGCACATCGGAAGTCGTTGGGTTGCCGGCATATAAATAACGCACGGCATCGGCACCGATTTGCTCGGCGGCTTCGTCAAAGCGAATCATATAGCCGGTCTTGGAGAAACGGCCGCCGTCCTCTTTGATTACCGAGGCATGGCACATAGCTTTCCGATAGGGCGCACAGTCCTCCAGCACCACGGACATGAAGAGCATGGCATAGAACCAGAGCCGCACTTGTTCACTCATCTCTACGATCCAGTCGGCAGGGAAGTTCTTCTGCCACTCCTCGCGGTCGGTGAAGTAACCCGTAGTAGAGTAGGGAACGATACCGGCATCCAACCATACATCTCCGGTGTCCGGGATGCGCAGGACGTGTTTGCCGCACTTCGGGCAGACAATCTCCACACCGTCAATCCAAGGACGGTGCAACTCGGGCAGGGCATCCACTGCGGCAGGGTCGGCCGCCAAGGAACGCAGATGTGCGCGGGAAGAAATGACCGTCAATTCTCCGCATTCGCAAGGGTAAAACGGCATCGGCAGTCCGTAGTACCGCTTGCGGCTGATGTTCCAATCGCCCATATTCGAGAGCCAGTCCTCCATGCGCTTTCCGGCGGAGGGGGGATTCCACTCGACACTGCGAGCTGCTGAAAGCAAGCGCTCGCGGAGCGGTTCGGTAGCTATGAACCAAGAGGGAACAAGGCGGAAGATGATAGGGGTCTTGCACCGCCAGCAGATGGGATAGCTATGCGCATGCGCTTCAACCTTGTAGAGCTTATCTCGGGCTTTGAGTTCTTCAAAAACAAGCGGTGCGACTTCGTCGGTCTTTTTGCCGCTGTAGAAGCCGAAGCCTTCGAAGAACACGCCCTCATCGTCCACGGGCATAACCTGCGCCAAGTGTTCGCGCAAGCCAAGTGCATAGTCCTCCGCACCGCAGCCGGGCGCGATGTGTACGACACCGGTGCCTTCATGCGCGTCCACATCTTCCCAAGCAACGATGCGATTGGTGATGCCTTGCAGTTTCGGCAGTTCCGGGAAGCAGGTCTCGTATTTCAGGCCGACCAATTCAGCACCTTTGATTGCTTGGAGCACTTCGGCTTTGTCAGCACCCAATTGTTTGATGGCTTCTTTCCCGAGGACAATCGGCTTGTCCTGCGAGTGTAAACGCACGATACAATAGTCATTTTCAGGGTTGACGGCCAGAGCCACATTGGAGGAAAGTGTCCAGGGGGTAGTGGTCCAAACAAGAATGTTGTAATCCCTACCCTCCAGCGGCAGTTGGAAGAACACGCTGTCGTGCGTCATTTGCCGATAGGAGCCGGTCATCTCGTGCTCGGAGAGGCTTGTGCCGCAGCGCGGGCACCACGGCATGGGTTTGTATTCCTGCCGGAGCAAACCTTCGGTGTGGCACTTATGCAGAAAGTACCAGATGCCTTCTATGTTATAATCCGCTTTCGTTTCATAGGAGTGCGGCCAATCCATCCATTGACCCAAGCGCTTGGATTGGTTGGCGATGACACCTTCGAAATGGTCAACGCGTTCTACACAAGCCTTGGTGAACCTGTCCAGACCAAAGTCTTCGATGTCTCGCTTGGTTTGGAAACCGAGTTCTTTTTCGACACCGACCTCTACCCACAGTCCCTGTCCGTCGAAGCCGTTTTGGCAGCGGCAATCATAGCCTTGCAGCATCTTGTAGCGGATGTACAAGTCTTTCAGACTGCGCCCCCAAGCATGGTGGATACCCATGGGGTTGTTCGCCGTTATCGGACCGTCGATGAACTTGAAGCGCGGTTTTCCCGCCGCTTGCGTTCGGCGTTTACCGAAGCAATCGAACTGCTCCCAGAATTCCAGGATTTCATGTTCCTTTTGGATGAATTCGTCTTTCATAATGAACCTCGCGGCATAGGATTAATCGGATTGGTGTTGGAGATAATGATTCAGCTTTTTGTCAAAAGAGAACACAGCATAGCCGGCTTTTTGGTAGCCTGCCATTAGACAGTCAATAAACTCGAGTTTTGTTTCACTAAATGCACGTAACCCTTCATACACAACACTTGGATAGTGTGTGGTGATTGTTGGAAAATCCAAAAAACCTGCTAAAGCGGATGCAATCTCTGCTCGAGGTGTTTGATACACAGAAGACATAACGAATACCGCTTCTGCAAAGACTTCCGGGGGAACAAACACATTTTCTGTCGTGATTAGGTTTTTAACCTTGTCCCGTTGTTCAGGTATATCTCCTAAACATAGTCTTAATACTGCATTGGTGTCAAGTATGACCATAGCGCTTTGCAGCTGCCTCCTCCCATGCGGTTTCTTCAAGGGGAATCTTTGTCGGATCGGCATATTTATTGAGCACGCCGACGAAACGATTCAGAGAGGCTTCGATGTCGTCCGTTTCAGATACAGCATTCTGTGCAGAATGCTCCAACGGAAGAGAACCATTTTGAACGGCAATCCGGATAATTGTCTCCAAAGCTTTCGGGAGCGTCAACCCATATTTCGCACATAGCGATTCTGCTTCTGCACGTATATATGGGTCAATGGGGAAGTACATCCCTTTATTCTTTGGCATACTTCTTACCTCCGATGCTATAATAAAACTCAGAAATTCCCACCGTTCCAACCCCAAACAGTCGTTGCACTATACTTAACATATACGCCGCTGCCCGGAATGCCGAGAATTGCCTCCGCTGCCTTGCACAGCACGGCAGTCAGTTTGTCTGCTCCCCCTTTATCTACAGACGCACCAAAACACTGCACATCAAAAAATGCATAGTCGCCGTTCTTCCCGGCGAAGTACATCGGTACATCCCCTCGGAAAGATAGCATGAGGTGCGCTTCGGATTTGCCCGGAAGCAGCGATATGCCTGCCCCGCAGGCTTTCGCAAGGGCGTTAGAGACGGTTTGGTCTACTTTCTTGGATGTGGTTAAGGATATCATGGGCATGAGGAGTCCTCCTGGAATTGAAATGAATTGAATTCAATCCACCCGCACCGTCCAACCGAAGCTATCCGGCAATTTCCCCCACTGAATACCGGTTAGCTGGTCATAGAGCCGCTGCGAGAGTGCACCGATTCGGCCGTTGTTGATAACGATGGAGTCTGCCGTACCGTTTTTAAGTTCGCCGATGGGGGAGATGACGGCTGCGGTGCCGGAGCCGAAAGCTTCCGTGAGCAAACCGTTAGCGGCGGCATCAAGGACTTCCTGCAGGAGCAGGGGGCGTTCGGTCACTTTGTAACCTTGTGCTTTAAGCAATTCGATGACGCTTTTGCGCGTGATGCCTCCGAGGATGGAACCTTGCAGAGCGGGGGTCACAACTTCATCCCCTAGGACGAAGAACACGTTCATGGTACCGACTTCCTCGATATACTTGCGTTCCACACCGTCCAGCCAAAGTACTTGCGTGTAACCGATTTTCTCGGCCTCCTCCTGTGCTTTGAGGGAGGCGGCATAGTTACCGGCAGTCTTGGTGAAGCCCATACCGCCTTTCACGGCGCGGACGTATTCGTTCTCAACAAAGATTTTAACAGGGTTCAGCCCTTCCGGATAGTACGCACCCACCGGAGAGAGAATGACGGCATATATCAGGTGCTTCGCCGGATGCACCCCGACGTGCGGGTCCACGGCAAAGATAAACGGACGTATATAGAGCGAAGTATCGGGAGAGGAGGGTATCCAGTCCTTTTCAATCCGCACCAATTCTTTGATAGCCTCCACACAGAACGCCTCATCCACCGCCGGAATGCAGAGCCTGTCATTGGAAAGGTTCAGGCGTTTCATATTCTCATCCGGTCTAAACAGGCGGATCACGCCGTCTACGCCGCGATATGCTTTCAAGCCTTCGAAAACTTCTTGTCCGTAATGCAGGCACATGGCGGAGGGATCCAATTGAAACGGACCGTAGGGAACTATGCGCGCATTGTGCCACCCTTCCCCTTCGTCATAGTTCATGATGAACATATGGTCGGTAAAAATCGAACCAAAGCCGAGTTTCGTTTCACCCGTCGGTTTCTGTTTGGGTGATTCGGTCGGCGTGAATGAAATACCATTCAATAGCATAGTGTTCATAGGAAATCTGCCTCATCTTTTCCTCAGGATATAATTCAGTTTATTTTACCACAAATCCGGGCAGAATGCAAGAGAAAAGACAGAAAAATTTACGGCATTCAATCCGGGCACCTGCGAGCGCCCCGAAATAGATGAGAAAATCCGTAACGAAATGTTAATTTTTTGTATTCTTTTGCGGGATTTTCGATTAGCACATTGATTTTGTCCGCAGAATATGGTATAATGAAGTGTAATACCTTGGGGAGGCTCATATTGTCTGCGACTATAAAGCTGAGAACTAAAGAAGACACGCACGGCACTGCGGTTGCTTTGCTTTTGGCTGCCGCATTGCTGTTTTTGGCATGGTATTTATTCTTCTGTGTGCGCTCAGAGCTTTCTATACCTTATGGGGCGGCATTCCCCGAGGCGCAGGCTTTTGTTTACGGCGGTTTTATCCCGGCGGACTATGAGGGCAGTAGGGGGGGCTTCTCCACAGAGAAGCCGGGCGTATACAGTTTAAAAGTGCGCGTATTAGGCATTGTGCATTCCGTTAGGCTGCACATAGTGGACGCAACCCCACCGCAAGCCGAAGCCGCCGAAGCCATCGCTTTTCTCGGCGACACCCAAGAACCGCAGTTGTTTGTCACAAACGTCCTCGATGTTTCTGAAGTGAGGTATGCGTACGAAACAGAGCCGGATTGGAACAAGTCCGGTGAGCAAGCCGTCACCGTTTTGCTTACAGACACCGCAGACAACGTTACGCGCCTGACCGCTAAGCTGACGCTCCTGCGCAAAAACAATTTGCGCTTTGAATTGGGACAAGCACCTAAGAACTTAGAGCTGAAGGACTTTTTCCCCGACCCTATACCTGAGGGGATTGAAATCACGATTGAGGACAAGCAGTTGAACCTCTCCGAACCGCTCAGCGACACCGTTGCGGTTACCATCAACGCAAAGACATACCTTCTGCCGGTTGTGGTTGCCGACACCACTCCCCCGACCGCAAAATCGGTGGAAGCAAAGCTGTTCCAAAACGGCAAAGCCAACCCGACCGACTTGGTGACCGACATCAATGACCTAACAGAGGTGCAAGTCGCTTTCGCCAAAGAACCCGATTTGTCGCGCATCGGCAAGCAGACATTGGAAGTCTTGCTGAAAGACACCGCCGGAAACATTGCCACCATTCCTGTCCCGGTAGAGGTCGTCAAAGATGAGGAGCCGCCGGTCATTTCCGGCGTACGCACCCTTTATGTTATGGTCGGCGGCACGGTCAGTTACCGTGCGGATGTCACCGTAGCGGACAACTCCGGGGCAGACATTACGCTCGGACTGGATAGTTCCAAAGTAAAGCTCAATGCCGAAGGAACCTATGAGGTTATCTATTCTGCTGCCGACCCCTCCGGAAACCGTACCGAGAAAACCGCTGAGGTCGTCGTCGGTGTGGCTTCCCCCGAACAAGTAGACCGAATGGTCGATAATTTGTTTAAACAGTTGTTCAAAGACGGAATGTCCTTGGAGGATAAAGCAAGAGTGATCCACCGTTGGGTGCGCGACAGCGTGAAGTATGCCTCCTCCGGAGAGAAAGAGGGACTTGTCCAAGGCTGCTATAATGCCTTCGCCAAGCGGCAGGGAGATTGCTATACCTACTACGCCGCCGTGAAATATATGTACGACCGTCTGGGCGTTGAAAATGTCCCCGTACAGCGGCAGGAGGGTGCGCACAACTCCACCCACTTCTGGCTTTTCGTCAATCTCGGCTACGGCTGGCGCTACGTGGATGCTACCCCTGTCAGCAAATTGGCACTGCCAAACCTCGGTTTCATGATGACCCAAGCACAAGTCGACGAATGGGCACAAGCCACCAATAGGGCGTATTATTATCAATTCGATCCGGCATCTACCGGCGGCATCGTCTCTGAATAATAACACAAAATCAGTCCAAACTTATTTCTAATGAGCAGAAAGGAGGCTGTATACCGTGAAAATGCTCGGAGTTCTCGGCGGTCTCGGTCCGGCCGCGTCCAATTACTTCATGGAACGCCTCACAGCCTTGCGAGGAGCAAAAATCGACCAGGAACACCCGGATGTCTTATTGTACAGCCGTGCCTCAACCCCCGACCGTACTTCTTTTCTAACGGGCACAAGCGCTGTGAGTCCATTGCCGGCGCTTTTAGACAGCATCGAACGCCTGAACCGTGCAGGTGCAGAAGTGCTGGCTATGCCCTGCGTAACAGCCCATCACTTTTTTTCTGAGCTGTCCGAGGCATCCGGCGGAAAGCTCATCAATATGTTAGAGGAAACGGCATCGCTGCTTCGGAATGAGGGGGTGCGCCGGGCGGGGCTGTTGGCGACAACAGGTTCCCTCCAATCCGGAGCCTTTGAGAAAGTACTGTACAAGGCCGGGATAGATGTCCTTGTGCCGGACCGGGAAACGCAAAGCCGGCTGATGGACTTAATCTACGCCGTCAAATCCGGGAAGATGCCCCGCACTTCCATCTTGGAGCAGTTCGGTGCCCGCCTCTCGGCGCAGGGAGCGCAGCGAGTCATCCTCGGCTGTACGGAGCTTTCCCTCTATACCAGCAAGCTGGACAGTATGTGCTTTGTGGATACCATTGAGGTCTTAGCTGCCCGCGCCTTGGAACTTTGTATAGGCAAGCCGGTGCATATATACAACGTTCCCCGCGGGAATTAATTAATTAATTCCATCAGTGCTGCTCCTGCACAAAGCTGCCGTCCTATGCCTGTTTTCATGCTTATAAAGTGCCGTATTGTTTGTGTTGAGAACAATATGGCACGTATTGCTTTACAAAGTTTAAGGCGAAAAACGTTTGTGAACTTTTTTTTTGCGAACGCTGAGTGATTCGGGGCAACGCGCGAAGAATTGTCTTGAACTTTTCAGGTGAATATGTTACAATATAATGGACGTTAGGTCAAATATCACTGTATTGGTGGGAAAGTAAACTATGAGAAAAATTATTAAAACTTTTGTCTGTCTGCTGCTTCTGCTCGGTCTCCTCTCCGTCCCGTCACTGGCAAAATCCAAGAAGAATTGGGTGGTTTCCTGGGGCACTGCACCCACTGAAATCAACTACGACTTCTCCGAAGATTTCGGTATATCCGCATTCGGTGCAAACCTCACGTTCCGCATACGTCTCGTTAACAATCTTGACGGCGAGCAAGTGCGCCTGCGCTTCTCCAACCTCTTCGGAAAGAGTCCCATCCAAATCTGCAAATGCGCCATCGCCCTTTCCGGAGAGGACGGCTCTTCTATTATAAAAGGAAGTTCTGTGGTTGCCTCTTTCGGCGGAAAGCAGTCTGCTTCCATCCCAGCAGGCGGTTCACTCACTACCGACCCCATCGATTTCAGTGTAAAAGCCGGTCAGTCGGTATCCGTCAGTTTCTACACGCCGTATTTCTTGGAGTTGGACACCGGCAGCATTATCGGCGCGGAAACCTATGTTTCCGTAGGTCCAAACGTAACGGCAACGAACCAAGTCGCTCTTCCTTTGTTCACCAACCACCTTGCCAACGAGGAAATCCAAGTCATACCGCTCTTGTGCGGCATGGATGTGATGTCCGACGGTTATGCTATCGTCATTACCGGCGACTCTACCCTAACGAATACAGCGTTCACCATCTTTAACGATGTCCTCCGCCGGGCGGGTATCAACAACAAGTCTGTCCTATGCACCGCTGTTTCCGGCAACAGGTTGCTCACCGAATGGGAGGATATGGATGTCGGCTCCATCTTCGGTGACCGCTTTCTCAAGCGCATGGACCGCGACCTGATTCAACTCCCGGGCGTGAAGTACGCCCTCATCCGTGTCGGCGGCAACGACATCAACCACGCGGCACTGGTCAGTCGGCAGGGTATCACCCCGAAACCCACCGCTAAGCAGCTTACCGACGGTCTGGCAAAAGTAGAGAAAGCCTGCAAAGCCAAAGGTATCACCCCTATCTTCCTGCCCTATACCGGTTATGCCGCCTACGAGCGCACCAAAGACGGCAAACGTGACTGCTTCTGGAGTATGGATACCCAAGTTCTCGTAGATGCAATCAACAAATGGAGCAATGCCCGCAACAAAGCCAATGGTGTACCCAAGATCGATTTATCTTCTTTGGACGACCCCGCCCGCAAGTATTTCCTCAACCCCGCCTATACCACCGACGGCGCCCACCTCAATTGGCTTGGTCAACAAAAGTTTGTCGACCTCATTCCCCTTTCCGCTGTGGGCATTAACGTCAAAAAGCGCCCCATCGCCAACCTTTCTCCGCGCTACTCCCTTTGGGATAAAGTCGGTTTGTTTCTGCAAGGCGAGTCTTGAGGAATTACAGACCGTTCACCGACGGAATATGTAACCATCTGTTCATTTGTGAGGACTGCTAATGATTACAAACGGTAACAAAAAATGCACCGGTTTTTGGCGGCAGGTTATACTGTGGCCGCCTTTGCTGTGTCTGCTGCTTGGTTTAACCGCCTGCGGTGAAAAGCTGCAAGCGGCGGACAATACTGCCGCCGGCGAATCGTCCACAACCCAAACGGAATCTGAGCCCCCGGCTGCCAAAGCCGCCGAACCGCCCACTGCCGCAGAAGTCACAACGGCAGCCGACACCGAACCGCCGGTGATTAAAGGCGCGAAAGACATCGAAGCAAAACCGGGTGATTCCATCGCCTACCGCAAGGATGTGACGGTCACGGACAACTCCGGTGAAACAATCGTACTCCAAATCGACTCGTCTGCCGTCAAGACGGACAGTATCGGCGAGTACAAAGCCGTATACCGTGCCGCCGACAGCGCCGGAAATACCGCCGAAGAAACCATTACGGTCCGGATTGTGAGCGTTACTACCAAAGAGCTTAACGTCTTGGCGGATGAGGTCCTGGCGGGAATTATCCAACCCGGTATGTCCAAGGCAGAGCAAGTGGCGCAAGCAATCAAATGGATTCGCAATTCTGTGCGCTACAATCAAACCCGCAACCGTTCCGGCGACTGGCGCAATGCCGCTTATATGGCACTGCAAAACAAAGCCGGCAGTTGTTTTGAATACGCCGCCGCACTGCATATCCTTTTGGAGCGTTTAGAATTCGAAAGCCTCCTCATCGAACGCGGCTGCCTAATGAACAGCGATGCCTTTACCAATTACCTCGAAGCATTTGAGGAAACGCACTTCTGGTTGTTTGTAAAGGCGGACGGCGGCTGGTACTATGCAGATCCGACCCCGTCGTATATGCGTGTCGGTTTGAATAACTACGGCAAACTGATGACGCAGTCCGATGTGGATGCTTGGATGAAAGCTTGGAATATCCCATACTATTATTATTATGACGAATCGGCCGTGAGCTTCACGCCGGTGGCTTGAGGAGGCGATGTACGTTGAAAACCCTCGGCATCCTCGGCGGTTTGGGTCCCGCCTCTTCCAATTACTTTATGGAACGCTTTACAGCGTTGCGCGGTGCTAAGAGCGACCAAGAGCATCCGGATGTTTTGCTTTTCAGCCGCGCCTCTACGCCCGACCGCACGGCGTATCTGCTGGGCAGCAGCGAAAGCAGTCCGCTGCCTGCCCTGTTGGACAGTATATATCGCTTGGAAGATGCCGGAGCGGAGGTTATGGCTATGCCCTGCGTGACGGCACATCACTTTTACCGGCCGCTCGCAGATGCTTCCCACGGCAAGCTGATCAATATGCTGGAGGAAACAGCCGCCGTTCTGCAACGCCAAGGGGTGCAAACCGTCGGTTTGCTGGCTACGTCCGGCACGATTCAATCCGGTACCTTTGTGGGAGTTTTGGAAAACGCCGGGATGAAAGTCTTTGTGCTCGACACAGACCAGCAGAGCCGCCTCATGGATTTCATTTACGCCGTCAAAGCCGGGAAACTGCTGCGGACATCTGCATTGGAAAGGTTCGGCACGCAGCTACTGTCGCAGGGTGCCCAAAGAGTGATCCTCGGTTGTACGGAGTTATCTCTTTTCCGCAGCAAGTTAGAAAACAAACCCTATTTTGACCCTGTCGAAGCCCTTGCCGCCCGTTGCTTGGAGCTATGCACAGGCGCACCCGTGCATATTCCCGGCGTGGTAAGGGGATCATAACACAAAAGCCGGAAACACAAGAGCAAAGTCACATACACCGTGAAGGAGAACCCCATGCCCCGCACCCATGTTCTGGATTACCTAACCGAAATCCTCCCGCAGGCCGCAGACAAAACCGCCTTTGCCTCCCCGGCGGAAAGTTTGACTTTCGCCGCCTTGGAGGCGCAGAGCAATGCCGTCGCCTCTGCACTCACAGCGCAGGGCTTATATAATGAACCTGTCGTTGTTTACATGGAGAAAAGCCCCCGCACCGTGGCGGCTTTTTTCGGCGTAATCAAAGCCGGCTGCTACTATGTGCCTCTGGATGACGAGATGCCCCGTGTGCGCATTGAGCTTATCCTCGATACGCTTCAGCCCCGCGCCGTTATCTATGACACCAAGAGCAAAAGTGCCGCAGAGAGCCTTATTGCGGGCAAGGACGTTATAGCAGCCTACGATTACGCGCGGCTTGTGCAGACTGCACCGGATCTTCCTGCGCTGTCAGCCATACGAAGCCGCGCCATAGACACGGACCCGATTTACGTTGTATTCACCAGCGGCAGCACCGGCAAGCCCAAAGGGGTCTGCGCCTGCCACCGCTCCGTTATAGATTATGTGGAGAACCTGTCCGATGCCTTGGGCTTTGATTCCGAAACCGTTTTCGGCAATCAAGCGCCCTTATACGTAGATGCCTGCCTCAAAGAGCTTTACCCGACCCTGAAGTTCGGTGCCGCCACCCATTTTATTCCGAAAGGGCTGTTCTCTTTCCCGGTGCGGCTGATTGAACACCTTAACGCCGTGAAAGCCAACACCATTTGCTGGGTAGCCTCTGCCCTGACCATGACCGCCGGCTGCGGAGCCCTCGGCAGTGTGCAGCCCGAATACCTGCGCACCGTAGCTTTCGGGAGCGAGGTATTTCTCCCCAAGCACTTGAACGCTTGGCGAGCCGCTTGCCCAAAAGCAAAGTTCTACAATCTCTACGGTCCGACCGAGGCTACGGGAATGAGCTGCGTTTACCCGGTCACTCGGGACTTCTCCGAGGGCGAGGTTATCCCCATCGGCAAGCCCTTCCCGAACACCGAAGTCTTCCTCTACACAAAAGAAGCGGGGCTTATCACCGCTCCCGACACCCCCGGCGAGATGCTCATCCGCGGCACGTGCCTGACGATGGGCTACTACGCCGACCCGGAGCGCACGGCGGCGGCTTTTATCCAAAACCCTTTCCATGACCGCTATCCCGAGTGGGTCTACTGCACCGGCGACTTAGCCAAATATGATGCCGACGGCAACCTGATATTTCTCTCCCGCAAGGATTACCAAATCAAGCACATGGGTCACCGAATCGAACTCGGCGAAATTGAATCCGCCGCCCTCACCATGGACGGCATGACCGGCTGCTGCGCCCTGTTCCATCCGGAGAGCAAGAAGCTCCTCCTCGCCTATGCGCCGGAGTTGGATAAAGCGGCCGTTCTCACGCACTTGCGCGGAAAGCTCCCGCGGTATATGCTCCCGAACGGTCTCTTCCCTATCGAAGCCATGCCCCTCACGCCCAACGGCAAAATCGACCGCGTTCTGCTGCGCCAGACCTATGCCGGAGCTTAAACCGACTGCCGACTGCACATACTACTATATAATAGAAAGAAGACAACGCACCTATGCAAGAACTTATTGAGATTCTCCAAAACCTCCATCCGGAAGTGGACTTTGCCGCCTGCGATACCCTCATTGACGACGGTATCTTGGACAGCTTCGACATTGTTTCCGTCATCAATGAAATCAACGACACCTTTGACGTCGTCATTCCCGCCGACCGCATTGTGCCGGAGAACTTCAACTCCGCCGCCGCCCTGTGGGAACTTATCGAAGACTTAGAGGACTAATAGCGAGGACATCCAAACCGTGTATTTTACTTCTATCCCCTTTATCGCTTTCCTGTGCCTGACGCTGCTTGTGTATTATATCCTGCCGCGCCGGGCGCGCTGGGTATTGCTTTTGGCAGCGAGCCTCGGCTTTTACGCTTTCTCCGGCTGGGACAACCTGTGCTACATGGCTTTCGTCATCCTCTCGAGCTATGCCGCCGGCTGCTTCATCCAAAAGACGAATGACCAAACCAAAGCCTACCTAGCGGAGCACAAAGACCTCCCCCGCGAGGAGAAGAAAGCCTACCGCGCCGCCCAAAAGCGGAAGAGTACCGCTTGGCTTGTGACGGCAATGCTGCTGAACTTCGGCGTCCTGGCTGCCGTCAAAATCCTTGCCCTGCCCCAAATCGGCGGCATATTCACGGATTACGTCATGCCCATGGGTATCAGCTTCTTCACATTCCGTACCATGGGCTATCTGATAGATGTCTACCGCGGCAAGCACCCGGCGCAGTGCAATTTAGCGAAGTTGGCTCTCTTCACATCGTTCTTCCCGGCAGTCATTCAAGGTCCCATCTCCCGCTATGATTCCCTCTCCAAGACGCTCTTCGAGGGCACCGGCTTCTCGTTGGATGTCTTCGGCAAAGGGGCAGAGCGCATCATCTGGGGCTACTTCAAAAAGCTTGTCATCGCCGACCGGTTGCTTGTCATGGTAGGCACGCTGACCGGAACCCCGGGGGAATACGAGGGCTTATATACGCTCCTCTCCATAGTAATCTACGCCGCCGCTCTATACTGTGACTTCACCGGCGGTATAGACATCACCATCGGCATCGGCGAGACCATGGGCATTACGCAGGAGGAGAACTTCCTTTCCCCCTTCCGTTCGCTGAACATTTTCGACTATTGGCGCCGCTGGCACATCACCATGGGCACATGGTTCAAGGACTATATCTTCTACCCGATCAGCGTCGCCCGCCCGATGATGAAGCTCACCAAGTGGTGCAAGAAGCATCTCGGCGACAAAACCGCCCGCCGCGTCCCGGTCTATATCGCGACCCTTGTTACCTGGTTTGCTACAGGCATCTGGCACGGCGCTTCGTGGAACTTCATCGCTTGGGGCATCGCCAACGCCCTCGTCATCGTTGCCTCCCAGGAACTCCAGCCGCTCTATCAGAAATTCCACCTTCGTTTCCCGAAAATGAAAGGCAAAGGCTACGATTCGTTCCAGATAATCAGAACATTTATTCTGATGAGCTTTATCCGCGCCTTCGACATCTATCCCGGCGTCATCGGTACCCTCAAGCAGCTGTCCACCATCTTTTGGAAACCATCCCCGGCCAAGTTCATCGCCGGCGGCCTCACATCCCTTGGTTTAGATACAGCCGGTTTGATTGCAGCAGCAGCGGGTTTGGCCATAGTCATAGCCTCTTCCTTTATAAAGAAGCGTCCGCCTGCGATTGTCTTTGCGCTGCTGGTCATAGCCATCCTCATATTCGGCGTGTACGGCCTGGGCTTTGATGCCGCGCAATTCATCTACAACCGATTCTGAGAAAGGGGGAGACACCGCCATGAAAAAATGGGCAGCAGCCATCACGGCCATTGCCGTCACCATCGCCTCCCTCTGGTTTCTGACGCGCCTCTTGGAGCCGAAGTATACCACACGCCCCGTAGAGGGCGCATTGACCGGAGAATACTATGACCAATCCGGCTACAACGATGTTCTCATCATCGGCGACTGCGAGGTCTATGAGAACATCTCCCCGATTACGCTCTGGCGGGAGTACGGTATCTCAAGCTATATCCGCGGTTCCTCGCAGCAGCTGGTTTGGCAGAGCTACTATCTTTTGGAGGAAGCCCTGAAGTACGATAAACCCAAAGTCGTGGTCTGGTCCGTCCTCGCCATGGTCTATGACACGCCGCAGAAAGAAGCTTACAACCGCATGACCATTGACGGTATGCGCCTCTCTCCCCTCAAATGGGCCAATGTGCAGGCTTCCGCCCTCCCGCAGGAGGAGAAACTCAGCTACGTCTTCCCCCTCCTGCGCTACCATGACCGCTGGCAGGAACTCACGAAAGATGACTTCCGCTATATCTTCCGCCGCCCGCAAGTATCCGTCGCCGGCTACATGATGCGTTCCGATTCCTTGGGCAGCGGCCGTATCCCCGACCCGCCCCGCTTGGCAGATTATACGTTCGGCGATACCGCTTGGCTCTACTTGGAAAAAATGCGCCAATTGTGCGAAAAAGAGAACATCCGTTTTGTCCTCCTCAAAGCCCCCTCCCTCTACCCGCCGTGGTATGCCGAATACAACCAACAAATCGCGGACTACGCCGCCAAGCACAATCTCGCGTATTACAATGCGCTGGAGGAGCAGGAAGCGATCGGTTTGGACTGGCAGACCGACACCTATGACGGCGGCCTGCACCTGAACCTCTCCGGTAGCGAGAAGTGCGCTGCATGGCTCGGAGAAAAGCTCACTGCCTCCGGTGATATCCCCGACCGCCGCAGCGACTCAAAGTATACCGAAATCTGGCAAAAGAACGAAGCCGCCTATGACGCATTGGCCGCTACCCAAGCGGAGGAACTCCGCACCGAAGGCAAAGTCGAAACCATCATGATAGGAGAGATACCACAATGAAAAAAGCCCTGCTTGCCTTTATTACAGCCGCCCTCCTCCTGACTACCGCCTCCTGCGGCGAGAGCACCGGCGCACCCGAAAGCACCACCGCCGCCGACAGCAGCGTGACCACCTTAGCCGCCGATTCCAAAGAGCCCTCCGGGTTCTACTTCACCGCAGCCGGAACGGATGTCCTTCCCGGCACATCCCCGAGCGGTATTCTGGAAGCCTTAGGCGAACAGACCGACCCGCCGTTCATTGCACCCTCCTGCGCTTTCCAGGGAGACGACAAGACCTACTTCTTTCCCGGCTATGAAGTCCGCGTCAACGAAGAGGACGGTGCCGAGTTCATCTACACCATCAGCCTCAAAGACGACAGTGTCACTACGCCCGAAGGCATCTATATCGGTGCCCCCCGCAGCGATGTTATCGCCGCCTACGGGGAACCGCTCAAAGAGCAAAACGGCGTTTTGGTCTATACCAAAGGCACTACAAACCTGGAGATTGCCTTGACCGATGAGACCGTCTCCCAGATTCTCTATATAGATAATGCCGCCCTGCCCATGGATGGCTATGCCGCCGGGCTGTAAGGACAGGACACCGTCCGGCGCTCGTCTCGCCTATATAGCAAAAGCACATGATCCGAGGCGCTCTGAATATACTATACAGCGGGAGGGGCAAGCGTCCCTCCCAATCCACCATGCAGGAGAACCCCATGCGCAAAACAAAAATCATCTGCACCTTAGGACCCGCGACAGACGATGACGAAGTCCTCCGCGGGATGATGCTGGAGGGCATGAATGTAGCGCGTCTGAACTTTTCGCACTCCACGCACGAGGAGCACAAACGCCGCGCCGAGCAAGTCAAGCGTCTGCGGGAAGCGTTAGGACTTCCGATAGCTCTATTAGCGGACACGAAAGGACCGGAAATCCGTCTGGGCACTTTTGCGCAAGCAGAAGTTCTTCTCAAAGCGGGCGACATCTTCACGCTGACGACGGAAGAAGTGCTTGGAACGGAGCTGCGCGCTTCTGTGAGTTATAAAGGGCTTTCGGATGATGTCCTTCCCGGTGCGAGGCTTCTGATTGACGACGGCAAGGTAGAACTCCGCGCCGAAACGGTTTCACCCTCCGAGATCGTTTGCCGTGTAGTCAACGGCGGCACTATCTCCGCGCACAAGAGCGTGAATGTCCCGGGAGCTTTCCTGAATATGCCTTTCCTCTCCTCCGCCGACCGTGCCGACATCCGCTTCGCCGTAGAAAATGATTTCGACTATATCGCAGCCTCGTTCACGCGCCGCCCCGGCGACATCATCATCCTGCGCGAGGAATTGCGCCGTCTGCGCTGTGATAGTATTCTCGTAATAGCGAAGATAGAGAATGCCGGCGGCGTGAACAACATAGATGCCATCCTCCCCCTCGTGGACGGCATCATGGTCGCGCGCGGCGACTTGGGTGTAGAGATGCCCTTAGAGGAGATTCCCGCCATCCAGAAGAAACTCATACACAAAGCTTACAATGCCGGAAAAATCGTCGTGACGGCAACGCAGATGCTCGAGAGTATGACCGACAATCCGCGCCCCACCCGCGCCGAAGTCAATGACGTCGCCAATGCAATCTATGACGGCACCTCCGCAATCATGCTCTCCGGCGAGACAGCGATGGGGCACTACCCCGTGGAAACGGTCAAAACCATGGATGCCATTGCCCGCCGCACAGAGCGGGATATAGATTACAAGAAACGCTTCCGCAATCGCTTGGGCGATGAGGCGATGAACATCACCAATGCCGTAAGCCACGCCACGGTAGCTGCTGCCCATGATTTGGACGGCAAAGCAGTCATTGCCCTCACCAAATCCGGAAACACTGCCCGCATGATCAGCAAATACCGCCCCGCCTGCACCATTATCGGCTGTTCCACAGAGGAGAAAGCGGTACGGCAGATGAATCTCTCATGGGGAGTGTCTCCCATCCTGATGGCGGAGGAGAGTTCCACCGACACGCTCTTCCCGCACGCCGTAGCACAAGCCGAGAAAGCGAACCTCCTCACGGAAGGCGACCTCGTGGTTATAACCGCCGGCGTACCCTTGGGCATATCCGGGACCACCAACATGATGCGCATTTTGGTCGTCGGGGAGCCGCTGTAGGCATTTCCGTTCGCGCAATTCAATATATATAGGACATCATTGCCGTTTCGGAGGGTGTCCTTTATGAAAAATGCACTCCGCTACATTGCCAACGTAATCGCCTGCGCCGCCGCACTTCTGGGTGCGGTCGTATGTCTGACTTGCAGCACTGCCTCCCCGGCAGGAAAACTGAACGCCGGTTTCCTGCTGCTCCTTTCCATCTATCTCGGCACGCGCTATTGGACGGTCGCGGCGGGTGTTGTATCCGCCAAACCGTGGTTCCCGAAACTCGCGGCGCTGCCCCGCGCCGCTCTGCTGGGTGTATTGGGCGGGCTCTGTGCGCAGATGGTGCTGTATGCCGTGTCCGGCATTTTCGGCATAGGAGCGCAGGGTGAGTGGATCGGTTCTCTGCTGAAGGCATATAAAGCAGTCGGCTTCCACCCGAACTTTGCGGCTCTCCTCATGGCGGCAGTTGTGTTACTGTGTTTGCTTTTATGGCAGCGGGAACTCCCGCGCCTCTCGAAGGTTCTCCCCGGCGGTTTGGTGGGTCTTGCCGCCGCCGTCGGTCTGTGCCTTTTGCTCTATGGGTACAACTCTGCAATGGTACCGGTTTACGGCGGTATGCCGGTAGCCGCTCTGTCGATGCTGTGGCTGTGGTACAGCCTTTCCGGCTACCCATGGGGTGCGGCAAAGGCGCTGTTTTGGCGCGGCCGTCCGGCGGAAATCGCACTTTTTACGGCTGGCTTCCTGCTTGGGATTGTCCTGTAGAATAACCGGCAAAGAATACGCGAGAAAAAAACACTTGACAAATCTGAAATTATCATTATAATAGTAAGTGAAGGAAGCACCTGCGCACAAACAGGCTTCTTTCTTTTTCCGGCTCTTCAAGAGGCAAGCGGCAAGAAGCAAGAGGCAAAAAAACTACATCTAACTATTTCGTCAAATTCACGATTGTTCAAGCAAAAAACCGGCAATTCCTCGTCATAATGCACAAAACAAGAAGTAAAAAGCAGAACCAACATATCACCCAGACAGTACACCGAAATCATGCCCCCAACCAACGAAAAGGAACGGAGTAGCGCCTATGGAAAATTCGCCCATCAGGACATAAGGCGAATTTTCCATCCAAGCGGGCACATCTCCGCGGGGGTCCGGGGGACTCCCCGGTCGCG